>NZ_DFLC01000041.1:0-56463 GCF_002374005.1 Fibrobacter sp. UBA3629
CAACACCGAACGTTCCCCCTGCTACGTTTGCGCCAAGATGCGCCGCGGGCACCTCTACCACAAGGCAAAAGACCTAGGCTGCAACAAGATTGCGCTGGGCCACCACCTTTCCGACGTCATCGAGACCACCGTCATGGCGATGTTCTACGGTTCGCAACTGCAGGGCATGATGCCCAAACTCCACAGCCTGAATTTCGGCGGCATGGAACTCATCCGCCCTATGTATTGCATCAACGAGCAAGACATTATCAACTGGAAAAATTACAACGGGCTGCAGTTTATCCAGTGCGCCTGCCGCTTTACCGAAAGTTGCACCGTCTGTGACAACGGCGGTGGCGGTAGCAAGCGTCAAGAAATCAAGATGCTCATCAAGCGCCTCAAGCGCGAAAACCCGAACATCGAAAAGAGCATCTTCAACAGCCTGCACTCCGTCTGCATCGAGACGTTCCCCGGCTACAAGGCCGACGGCGAGCTGCATTCGTTCTTGGACGATTACGAGGAACGCCTACCGCAGAAAGGGTAAACGAATCGTGTTTTTGAACCCGTCCGTTTGGAGTAGAAAAAACGGCGCTAAGGCTCTATTTTTCCCTCAAAATTTGAGGGTTTTATGCAAGTTTCTCGTGTCAACAAGGTTTTTGCCCGATTGGGGCGTTTTCAGGTCAAGTTTCGCTGGTTGATTCTGCTGGTAACAGCCGTCGTGACGGTTTTGGCGAGTCTCGGGCTCCCGCATCTGCAGATGAGTAGCAGTGAAGAGGACTGGTTCGATGACTGGGATAAGGTGAAGATTGACCAGGCGCATTTCAACGAAAAATTCGGTAGCGACGATGGCTACATGGTGATGGTCCGCGCCGCCGACGTTTTTGCGCCAGAGGTGTTGCAGGCAATCGACAGGCTTTCGCGTAGGCTCGAAAGCGAGGTCCCGTATGCCGACCGTGTGGTTTCGCTGACGCACAATTTGTCGATTCCGGTCGCAAATGACGAAGGTTTTGAAGTCATCGATCCGTTTGAGGAAGGCGTTCCCAACGACCCGCAGGAACTGGAATCGAAAAAACAGTTGATTCTTTCCCGCGAATCCCTCGTAAACAACATCGTCTCGGACGACGCGAAAGAAACCTGGATTATTCTCGCGCTAAAATCATACGAGGGCGGCATCAATTTTGGCAAAGACAGCATTGCGCCTTTTGCACGCGACATCATCTATTCCGACGAATTCAAGAGCGACAAGTTCGAAATGCTCCCGACGGGCATGAGCTACACGGAGATGGAAGAAAACGAGGTCATTTCGCGGGAATGTGCCATGCGCATCGGTTTCGGATTCCTGGTGATGCTCGTATGTCTTATCCTGTTTGTTCGTTCGCTGCGCGGCGTGGTGGTGCCCGCAATTGCAACAGTTGGCGGCATCGCCTCGGTGCTCGGCATCAATGCGTGGCTCGGTGTTGTCGGCGACGAGAGCATGGTCGCGCTCCCGGTGCTTTTGGGAATGGCGCTTTCGGTGGGCTATTCCATCCACTACATCAATTCATTCCGCATGCATTTTAGGCGCACGGGCAACCGTCGCGAATCCGTGATTTGCGCCGTCGAGGAAACGGGCTGGCCCATTCTCTTTACCGTCATGACTACGGTCGCATCGTTGATTTCGTTCCTGTTCGCGGGAATCCGCCCCATCCGCTGGATCGGCGGCATTTCGGCAGGCATCGTCACGATGGTTTATCTGTACGTCATCATCCTGATTCCGGTTCTCATGAGCTTCGGCAAGAATGCAAAACCCGACCCGACGCAAGTAAAGTCGGCAGGTGCCACCAAAGCGGACATTCTCTTTGAATTCTTTGGACGCAAGGTGTGCAGGCACAGCATTGTTATCGCGGTGATTTCGGCGGCGGTAATGTTGCTGCAGATTCCGGGAATGATGCGTATTGACGTGAATATGGACTACACCGAAACCATGGGTGAAAAGATTCCCTTCGTGGTGCGGCTCAAGGACATGCTCAGCGGAAAGCTCGGGAGCCTCTACGACTTTAACGTGATGGTGGAATTCGATGACGCGGACGCGCTCAAGAATCCCGCCAACATGAAACGCATCGAGCAACTTGAACAGAAACTCGGAACGCTCCAGCTCACCAAAATTTCGGGCGACAAGCCGCGCGTGCAATCGGTGACGCGTCTCGTGAAAGAGATGAACCGCACGCTGAACGCCGACAGCATCGAGTATTACAAGATTCCCGATGCACAGGACATGCTCACGCAATTGCTTTTCTTGTATGAGATTTCGGACCCGGAAGCGCTTTTCGAATATATGGACGAAGATTACAAGACCTCGTTCATCCATATAGAACTTTCGGGCTACGACGCCAACAAAATCGTCGAGGACCTGGATTCGGCCCAAAGCTACGGCGCACAGATTTTCCCCGACGCAAAAGTTTCTGTCGTGGGCGAAGTCGTGAATTACGCCGAAATGAACGGCAAACTGGTCGGCGGGCTTTTGCGCTCGTTCGGCGGGTCGTTCGTGATTATCGCCATCATGATGATTCTTGCATTCGGGAGCATCAAGGCGGGCCTTATCGGGATGATTCCAAATGTCGCGCCGGTACTCCTGATAGGCGGCGTCATGGGCTATTCGGGCATGTCGCTCGACATGATCACGATGATCGTGATGCCTATGATTTTGGGCATCGCCGTCGACGACACCATCCACATGAACAATCACATCAAATACGGTTACGAGCGCACGGGCAGCTACAGGCACGCGCTACTGCTCTCTTACCGCGAAATCGGAAAGACCATGGGCATGACCACATTCATCCTTTGCGCGATGTTCTTCGTATTCATCTTCAGCCCCATGGGGGCCCTCCACAACGTGGGCCTGCTCTCCATCGTGGGCCTAGGTGCCGCACTCCTTGCCGACTACACGCTCACCACGGCGCTTGTTTACCTAAGCAAGCCGTATGGACGCACGCCATCCTAAGCAAAAAACCGAAAGGTTCGTAGTCGAAGGATTTAGGGCGTTCCCCGGCCCAAGTTCCCTGAGCCTGCCGAAGGGTGGGCCGGGTCGGGCTATACTCGCTTCGCTCGCCGAGCCTGTAGTCTCGGCCCTTACGGGTGACTATCCCTAACGCAAAACATCTTCATATAAAAATGATTCTATTAAATAAATTATATTTCAGTCGAAGATGAAAAAAAGCATGTTCGTAAAATTAGCGTTGGTCATATCTATCTTGGCCGCTTTTTGCCACGCCAGTGATGTTTCTAATCGTTTTTTTAGATTCGGTACTAGCATCGGTCTTTCCTACGATTTTTTGGTGGGAAAAGATGGAAACCTGATGAATCCCATGGATTTCAATGGCCCGGGGTTTCTACTTGCAATCAATACCATCTTTAACTTCCACGATCTCCCGGCACTCCGTACGGGGCTGACGTATAATGTCCGTTCACTTGAGAACAACGTCGGCTTCGCAGACGAAAAGCTTGATCGCGACACCTACGTACGATATGAGACGGTCAGTTTCGGAATCCCCGTTCTTGCTCATTTTCAAACACAACATCTGTTCTATTTTGATGCTGGTTTGACTTTCGCTTTTATCATAAATGCGAAAGAGGCCTACAGCTGGAGAAAAAACAGCACCTACGGATTTTTAACAAAGTGGGATGACGAGGGCCTTTCCTTCTGCGACGTACAGCTCACTGCTGGAACGGGAATCATGCTTGGGAACCGCTTTGAATTGGGCTTACAAACATTATTCGGCCTGACAACTGTTTTGGACGCAAGTGAAATAAACAAGCGGTATGACGATATTAGCGTACACCTGTTATCATTAAGCGTAGCTCTCGGTTTCTATTTCATTTAGCAACGCGTTAATCATGAACGAGCCTGTCTTACAAATTGCCCAAGGTCTTGCCATTCCGTTTTTAGGGACGGTTCTCGGAGCCGCATGCGTGTTCTTTATGCGCAAGCAGATGAGCCAAAACCTCAAGCGGGGTCTACTCTCGTTTGCGGCGGGAGTCATGGTGGCGGCTTCTGTATGGAGCCTGCTTTTGCCCGCAATCAGTGCGAGCGAATCGATGGGTAAACTCGCTTTCATCCCAGCGACGGTCGGATTCTGGGCCGGCATCCTGTTCCTGTACATTTTAGACAAAATAACACCGCACTTGCATCTGGGTAGCGCCACGCCCGAAGGCCCCAAGGCAAAACTCAAGCGCACGACCATGCTCACACTGGCGGTGACATTGCATAACTTGCCCGAGGGCATGGCCGTCGGCATCGTTTTCGCGGGTTGGCTTTCGGGGAATGTGGCCATCACGCTTTCAGGTGCGTTTGCGTTTGCCATAGGCATCGCCATCCAGAATTTCCCTGAAGGGGCGGTTGTCTCGCTCCCGCTCCGTGCCGAAGGGGCTTCCCGCAAAAAAGCTTTTGCCCTGGGCGCACTCTCTGGAGCCGTAGAACCCGTAGGCGCGTTAATCACGCTGCTTGCGGCTGAAGCGCTCTCGCCGTTCATGCCTTACCTGCTCTCGCTTGCGGCAGGCGCTATGATTTATGTCGTAATCGAAGAAATGCTCCCCGAAGTCAGCGAAGGAGAGCATTTTGATGCCGGCACCATCCTTTTTGCCGTGGGCTTCACGCTCATGATGGTGCTCGACAGCGCGCTATAAAATTTCACTTAGAAAATCAGCAATCCGATGTGGTAGCCGATAAAGGCCAAGCCCAGCGAAAGTGCCAAGTAGTAGCCCATGATGGTGGCTAGCCACTTGAACGAGCCTGCCTCGCGGTAGGTGGTGCCCATCGCCAGCACGCAGGGAACGTTGAACATCGATGCAAACAGGAATGCGAGCGCTTCGGGCTTGCTGATGGTACTTGCAAGCGCCTCGCCCAAGTTTTCGCTTGCAGCCACGCGGGTCACCAGTGAAAACGCCTCGCCAGTATGGTTGAAGAGCGTACTCATGATGCCAAGCGAAGCTTCCTTACTGAACATGCCGCCCAGATAAGAGACGAACAGCTCCCAGCGCATGCCAAAGAACATCGTCACCGGCTCAATCGCATTGCCAATCTTGTACAGGAGCGTATTTTCCACATTCCCGTCGCCCGCGTAAGAGAGCGCCCAGAAAAGGGCCGCCACCATCAGAATCATCTTCAACGCCTTCTTGAAAATGCCCCAGGTGCTGCGCCCCACCATCGCAGCAATCATCTTCCAATGCGGCTTGTGATACGGCGGCAGTTCCATAATCATGCCCACGCGTTCATTCTGCGGGACAAGCTTTTTGCCGAACAAGCGCGAAGACAGGTAGAAGCTTGCAAAAATCAGCGCCACGTAGCCGATACCGAACAGCGGTGCGGCCGACCCGAAGAATGTAGACGCCAGGAACAGCACCACCGCCACCTTGCTTCCGCACGGAATCGCCCACAACAGGACGAGCGCAAGCAGGCGTTGTCCGCGGGTATCGAGTACGCGCGTACCGCAAACCGCACCCGCCGTGCAGCCAATTCCGGAGAACAGCGGCATAATCGCCTTGCCCTGCAAACCGAGGCGCGAAAGCCAGTTGTCGAACGCATACGAGAAACGCGCCATGTAGCCGATTTCTTCGAGAATGCGGAATACGAAAATGATGGAGAAAATGAAACTTGTCATACAAATTGTAATACAAGTTCCACCGACGAGCACCAGATTGATGAACGAAATCACCACAGGCCAAACGCCAAGCGCATTGCCAGCGCGTTCTATGAGCGACTGCAATACAGGCTGCATTCCAAAACCGATTCCCATGCCCGGGAAAGCGAGAATCATGCACGCAATCAGCGAGACAACCATGATGCCGAACGCAAAGAACTTGCCCTTGATATGGTGCGTGGCGATGCTGTCCCACTTGCTAAAGACCTTCTCGATGGACTTGGGCGTCGCCGATTCACGCACAATCTTCGAAACCCAGCGATACTTGGCCTCGCCGGTGAGAATTCCGCCGTCGCGCCCTTCGTCGCTATCGAGGATTGCATCAATCGCATTTTTCCTAGCGAACGGAAGCGATTCGCGCACGACACCGCAAATGAGCTTGTCTTTTTCGAGGAGTTTTTCCGCTATCCATATTTTTTCACACACGCCATACTCAAAGTCGCCTAAAGCCGCTTCGATGCGGCTAATGATATCATCCGTTTTTTCGCCAAGCTCTCCCCCGCTAACGAGTTCCTCGCGCAGGCTCCCGCTATCCAAGCAAACAGGCGTCTTGATGGCCGAAACCATCTTCTTGAAGAATTCCGGATAACGCTCCGTTTCGGCCGCGCTGAAACCGAGCACCGGAACGCCGAGGCGCTTTTCAATCGCACTCACGTCAATCTTCTTGCCCGCCGCTTCGGCCACATCCATCATGTTGAGCACTAGCATCACGGGCATGCGAATGCCCACAAAATCCGCCAGCATGTAAAGGCTGCGTTCCAGCTGCGACGCATCTACCAGAATGCACACGAGGTCGGCCTTGCCGCTCTGAATGTAGTCGCGGGTAACGACTTCTTCTTCGGAGTTCGCCGAAAGCCCGTAACTGCCCGGAAGGTCAATTACTTTATACGTCGTACCGTCAAAAACAAATTCACCTTCGGCCTGTTCCACCGTTTTGCCGGGCCAGTTGCCCACACGCTGGTGAAGCCCCGTAAGGTTGTTAAAAAGCGTCGATTTACCAGAATTGGGCTGCCCGAGCAAAGCAATAGTCTTGATTTCGCTCATTTTTACGATTCTACCTTGACAAAAATCTGTGAACTTTCCTTATGGTTAATGGCAATGACCGTGTCGCGGCAAAAAACGAGCACCGGCGAGCGCCCGTCATTCTTGAGGAGCGTAAAGGCGGAACCCGGCGTAAGCCCGATGGAAACAATTCTTGAAATAAAGCGGGAATCGCCCTCGATCTGGGCGACAGTTCCGCAACGATTCTCGCCCATTTCGGCGAGACTCAATCGGTCAACAAAATCAGCATTTTTCATGCGCCAAAAGTAGCCGAAAAGCGCTCAAAAAACCGCTCCAAATAGACTACGGGGAATCCAGAACGATTTACAGTCCGTTCGGTTTTAAGCAAAACCATTTGGAGTAGAATTTTTAGGCCCATATCCCTATTTTTGCACCGCAAAAAAAAGAGGATACAATGAGCCTTCCAAAAATCAACATTGAAAAAATCAACGAGCGATTCGGCCGTTTTGGCGAATTTTTGCTCGGTCACCGCGCCATTATGCTGGTGGCGTTTGTCGTTTTGCTTGCGGTTTCGATCGTGGGCATGAAAAAAATCTACGTCGAGGCGTCGTGGGACAGCTACTTTATCGAGGGCGACCCGATGCTTGTCGAAACGGACAAGTTCAAGGAAACTTTCGGTAACGACTATTTCGTGGGCGTGCTGGTCGAGAGCGACCATTCCATCTTGACGCCGGACAACCTGAAGCTTTTGCGCGAGCTTTCGAACGAACTGCGCGACAGCCTCTCGTATTCCGACGGCAAGGCAACTTCGATTGTCGATTTGGAATACATGCTCGGCACCGAAGAGGGCATGGAAATCACGCAGATTGTGCCCGAAGAAATCCCGACGGACGAGGCGGGCCTCGCTGAAATCGAAAAACGCCTGGCCGACAAGCCGGAACTGGCGAAGAAGCTGATTTCGAGCGACCGCAAGCAAGCCTTCATCAACATCAAGCTGCGCCCCTTCCCCGAAGATTCCGTATGGAAGGCCGAAGGCGAAGCGAAGGGTGAAAAGGCTGAAGCTCCCGACATGAAAACGGGCCGAGAAACGGCTGTAATCATCGCGAAGGAAAAGTATGCACCGCTGAACCCGCGTGCAACAGGCATGCCTTACTTGAGCTTCGAGAAAATGACTTACATCGGTCAGGAAATGGGCCGCATTTTCATCATGACCATTCTCTGCGCCATCATCGTGATGTTCCTCGTGACGCGTTCGCTCCGCGGAATTGTCTCTCCGCTGATTACGACTTTTGCGGGCGTCATCATGACATTTGGCCTGGTGGGTTATCTCGGGCTTTACATGGATGCGACCAACATCATGGTGCCTGTGATTTTGGCCTTCGCCGTTTCAATTGCATACAACATTCACATCAACTCGTTCTTCCGCAAGAACATGATGCTTACGGGCAAGCGCAAGGAATCTGTGCTTTTCGCCATGCGTGAAACAGGCTGGTCGGTGCTGTTCTCGGGTCTTACCACGATTGTCGCGTTGCTCAGTTTCCTTTCGGTGATGCTCAAGCCGATTCGCTCCGTGGGCATTCTTTCGTCGATTGCGGTCGGATTCATTTTGCTTGTAGCGTTGACCATTTCGCCGATTCTTCTGAGTTTCGGTAAAGACAAGAAGCCAAACGCCAAGGTGCTTGAACGTGGCGACACGCGCATGGGAATCATTCTCGATTCTATCGGCAAGTTCGTTCTCGGGCACGGCAAGCCGATTGCGATTGTATTCGCCGTCGTGACTGCAATTTCTGTTTTCGGGCTCACCAAGATAGAACCCGCCTTTGACGTGGAACGCACTATGGGCCGCAAGGTCGAATACGTGAACAAGATGCTCTACGTGGCAGAATCCGAAATCGGAAGCTTCTATTCGTACGACTTGGTGATTGACTTTGGTACAAACGACAAGGCCAAGGAAGTCGAGAATCTGAAAAAATTGGAACAGTTGCAGGAACACGCCGGCAACTACCCGCTCACCAAGCGTTCCACCTCGATTCTTGACATCGTCAAGGATTTGGACCGCACGCTGAACGAAAACCGTCAGGAAAAATACGCTATTCCCGAAACAGAAGAAGAAGTCGCGCAGTTGCTTTTGCTCTACGAAAACGCGGGCGGCAGCGAAGCAACTTACTGGATGGATTACGATTACAGAAAGCTCCGTTTGATGGTCGAAATTTCAAGCTACAACTCTAATGAGCTCCAGAAGGAACTGGAAGACTTGCAGGCATACGCAAGCAAGCTTTTCCCGGACGCGAAGGTGACTGCCGTGGGCAACTTGCCGCAATTCACCGCCATGCAGCAGTACCTGGAAGTGGGCCAGATGACTTCGTTCCTGATTTCTGTAGTCATTGTGGCTGTCCTTTTGATGATTGTCTTCGGCAGCATTCGCACGGGCCTTATCGGCATGATTCCAAACATTGCGCCTGGTATTTTCGTGGGCGGTTACCTCGGGCTTACGGACATTCCGCTTGACATGATGACAGCGACGCTCATCCCGATGATCATTGGCCTTTCCGTTGACGACACGATTCACTTTATCAACCATGGGCATGTGGAATTTGATCGCACCCACGATTACCGCGAATCGATTCTCAACGTATTCCGCACGGCGGGCCCGGCTCTCGTGATGACGACGATTATCATGGTGGCGACCTTTGCGGGCTTTACCACCTCAGCCGCAACGCAGATGTTCAACTTCGGTTTCGTGGTGTTCGTGGGGCTTGTCTCGGCACTGCTCGCCGACCTGTTCGTGACACCGCTTTTAATCAAGAAATTCAAAATTTTTGGAAAATAGGAGAAAATTATGAATATGAAATTCGCAAAAACAGCCGCGACAATTATCGTCGCCTTGAGCGCCATGGTAAGCGCAGAAACTTTGACCGGCCGCGACATCGTGCAAAAAGTGCATGACCGCCCCGATGGCGACACCCGCAGTTCCGAACTCTCGATGACTCTCATCAACAAGAGCGGGGCAAAGCGCGAACGCAAGATTACCTCGTTTGCAATGGACGTGGGCAAAGACACCAAGCAGATTATGTTCTTCCGCTACCCCAACGACGTGAAGGGTACGGGATTCCTGACCGTCGATTACGACGACATCAACAAAGATGACGACAAGTGGCTTTACCTGCCCGCCATGAAAAAGACGCGCCGCATTAGCGGAAAGAGTTCCAAGACGGATTACTTCATGGGCTCCGACTTCACTTACGACGACGTGGGCCAGCGCAACATCGACGAAGACACCCACAAGCTCCTCCGCGAAGAAAAAGTGGACGGAATCGATTGCTGGGTGGTTGAATCCGTGCCGAAAAAGGGCGACGAAATCTTCTCGAAGAAAATCTCCTGGATCCGCAAGGACTGCCTGATTGCCGCCAAGGTGGAATACTACGACAAGCTCGGCAAGTTGCACCGCGCGCTGAAGGTCGAAAACGTGGTTCAGGTAGACGGATTCTGGTCTATCGCCAAGATGAGCATGGAAAACGTTCAGACCAACCACAAGACGCTCCTTGAATTCGGCGACATCAAGTTCAACATCCCGCTGGATGCGAAGACATTCACCGTGCCGAGATTGGAAAGAGGATTGTAACAATGTCTAAAATCTGGTGGTTAGCGATTGGGGTGGCGGCGGCGGCCGCTGTCGCCCAAGAAAGCCCGTTTCAATTCAACGGATTCGTGGACACGTATCACGCCGTCCAGACGCAGCATCCGCACGACTTCACCACTTCGCGGACGCGCCTGCGAGCGGAACTCCGCGTAGATTACGAGAACGCTTACCTGTTTGCCAGCCTAAATGGAATTCACAACGGCATTCTCGAAGACCGCACCGGAGTGCAGTTGCAAGAAGCGTATTTCAACTACCAGAACGACTTTCTTGAAATCCGTGCGGGCCGCCAGATTGTGGTGTGGGGCGTTGCCGACGGGCTTCGTGTTACCGACTTGATTTCGCCTGTAGATTACACCGAATTCATGTCGAGTGATTACGATGACATGCGTATGGCTGTTGACGGTTTCCGCATCAAGTACCCCGGCGAGCGCGTGAATGCCGAAATCGTTTACGTGCCCGTACCGCGATACTTCCAGATGCCCATGCAAGAAGAAAACCCCTGGCGTCCTGAATTGCCCGAAAAAGCAAGCATCGATTTCCCGGATGGTCCCGATGCCAAATTCAAGAACGGCGACTTCGGAACGCGCGTCTCGTTTTTCCTCTCAAATCTAGACTTCTCTATCTCGGCACTCCATACGCATAACCAGTCGCCCGTTACGCTCGTAGGCTACGATCCCGTCAAGGATTCTATTGTCATCCACGGCATTCATGAGACCATGACCATGATCGGAGGCGACCTCTCGATGCCTGTCGGCGAATTCGTGCTGCGTGCCGAAATTGCAGAATACTTTGGTGAAGCGCTCGGTTATGCCAACAACCTCGATTACGCCCGCAAGAACACGTTCAATGCGCTCGGTGGAATCGACTGGTACGCCGGCGACAACTGGACTTTCATGGTGCAGTATTTACACAAGTACATCGCTGATTATTCGGACAAATTAGCCGCCGAAAAGAATTCCTCAGAAATGACTTTCCGCATTTCAAAGGAACTGCTGAACAACACGCTCAAGCTTTCGCTCTACGGCATGTTCGATATAGACAACCTTGCCTATTACGCACGCGTTTCGGGCGATTACTCCGTTACAGACCAGGTAATGATTTCGCTCGGTTACGACCACTTTGGCGGCAAGCGCGGGCAACTCGCCGGCTACGACAAGAACCGCGAAGTCTGGGCGAAAGCGAAGTACTACTTCTAATAAAATCTAATGAACTTTGAAATTGAACCGACATCGCGCACGCGCAATCCCTATTCTGCATTCACGATGCGGCGTGTATTTTGCATCGGCATTGTCGTTGCCATTTTGCTGCACGCAGGCTTTTACGCCTGGGGATTCATGAAGCGGACGCAAGTGGTTACCACCCGCGAAGATGCCGAGGTGATTCATGTGGAGCGTTTGCTCTTGCAACCGCCTCCGCCCCCACCTGAAGTCAAGAAAATCGTGAAGAAGGTGGTTCGCGCGAAAATTATCCCGAACATCGTACAAGATACGGTGCCGGAACCTGAACCTGAACCAGAGCCGGAACCCATTGTGGTTACAGACGCGGAACCCGTTGTCGAAGCACCGCCTGAGCCAGTGGCACCGCCCCCACCGCCACCGCCGAAGCCCTCGAAGGATTCGCTGATGAAGGTGACGAAAGCCTACCTTATCGGGCTTTCCAAGGCTTTCGAAAAACAGAAGGACTACCCGGCAACAGCCCGCCGCCTAAAGCAAGAAGGCACCGTGCGCGTGCAGTTTACGGTTGCAAAAGACGGAAGCATCAGCGGTGCGGTTGTGGCAAAACCCTGTCCGTATTCTTCACTGAACGAAAGTGCGCTTGCCGCCGTGCAGGCCGTGCCCAAGTTTGACCCGATTCCAGCTGTACTTGGCAAGGACACCTGGAAAATGGAGATTCCAATCAAGTATAACCTTCATTAAACAGGAACACAATGAACTACATCTTAGACTTTATTCAACAGGGCGGCGTTATCGCCTACGTGCTCGTGGCGATGAACTTCGTCGGTTATTCCATCATCGTATGGAAAATCATCTCGCTGATCCTCTTCAACAGGAGCATCCGCAAGCGCCTTCCGGCGAAAATCCTGCATCGCGTGGTGACGCACAATACCGACCATCACATCATTATCGAAAGCATCCGCACCGAAATTGCGCTCGCCTTCTCGCCGTTACAGAAGGGTATGACTACGATTGAAAACATCGCGAGCATCTCTCCGCTGCTCGGCCTTTTGGGCACCGTGTTCGGCATATTCAACGCCTTCAGCGTCATCGCTGTTTCGGGCCTTTCTGATGCGGGTGCGTTCGCTACAGGCATCAAACTTGCTCTCATTACGACGGTGATTGGCCTTGTGGTCGCCATTCCGCACGTCATTGCGTTCAACTACCTGAACGCCCGCATGGAATCGGAACAGGACAACGTGGAAAACGACGTGCTTTTGCAGCTGGGCCGCATTCTCAAAGAAAAGGACCACATCCGTTCTCAGAGCGCCGATTCCGCAAACGAGGATGCATAAATGGCCAAGCGCACACGCCGAATCCGGCCCGACATGACGCCGCTCATCGACTGCGTCTTTTTGCTACTGGTGTTCTTTCTGGTGACATCCGTCTTCAAGCAAGACGAATCAGTGCTCAAGCTGATTCTGCCCGAAACTCAGACCGAAACCAAGCGCGATACTCCCGAAGGCCTGTACATCGAACTTTCCGAAACGGAACTCGCATTTAACGGCCAGCGTGGCACGCCCGACGAACTCCGCGAAAAGGCCGCAACAGTGCAGAACAAGAAATCCCCTGTCGCCATCAAGATCGACAAGGGCACAACTTACGAGCGCATCGCCGTCATCCTCGACATTTTACAGGTGCAAAAACTGTACAATATCCAGCTGATTAACGAGATAGAAAAAGAATAGCCTACTTACACGCGCCCACTTGCCAACTTCATTGAAACTATATATATTTATGCATGTATTAACATATTTGCATAAACCTCGGGTGCCGGTCCGACCCGCCCCACGGAGAGACGATGAAGATTATAGACATTCTGAAGCAAGACAAGATGAGCCTTTCGTTTGAAGTGTTCCCGCCCAAGAAAGAGACGAGCTTCGAAAACGTGAAGGCGGCAACAGAATCCATCGCGGCCCTCGGCCCCGCATTCATGAGCGTCACCTACGGCGCAGGCGGTGGCGTAAGCCATTTCACCCTCGACATCGCAAAGAACCTCAAGGAAAAGTTCAACATCCCGATGCTCGCCCACCTCACATGCGTCTCGAGCAGCAAGGAAACGGTCCACCAGCGCATCGAGGACATGAAGGCAGCGGGCATCAAGAACGTGATGGCGCTCCGCGGCGACCTCACTCCCGAACTCATCGAGAAGGGCCGCGACAACTGCGACTACCACTACGCCGTCGAACTCATCCGCGAACTCAAGGCTGCCGACGCCGACTTCTGCATCGGTGCCGCCTGCTACCCCGAAAAGCACCCCGAAAGCGCAAACCAGGCCGAAGACATCAAGCACCTCAAGGAAAAGGTCGACGCAGGCGCGGATTTTCTCACCACGCAGATGGTTTTCGACAACAACCTGTTCTTCAGCTTCCTCTACAAGCTGCGCGATGCGGGCGTGAACTGCCCCGTGCTCCCCGGCATCATGCCCATCACGAACGCGAACCAGGTGGAACGCGCCATCAAGCTTTCCGGCTCCTTCATGCCGCAGCGCTTCAAGTCGCTGGTCGACAAGTTCGGGAGCGACCCCGAGGCCATGAAGCAGGCGGGCATCATCTACGCGAGCGACCAGATTATCGACCTGTATGCCAACGGGATTACAAACGTGCACGTTTACTCGATGAACAAGCCCGATGTGGCCGAAGGCATCCTGAAGAACGTTTCCGCTATTCTCGGGAAGAATTTTGCCTAAAAAATTGTCCTCTTTTCCTGCCTTTATGCTATATTAAGGAAGGAAATACCCTCCAAAGGACAATCAGATGACCGACGAACAATTCCGCCTTTTCCTGGATGCGATAAACGCCCAGACAGACGCCATCAAGGCCCAGACCCAGGCTTTAGCACAACTCAAGAGCGTCCTTGTTTTGAACACGGCTCTCAGTCTCAGCAAGACCCGTTCTACCGAAAACATTCCCCTCCAGGAAGAAGGCGGACTTGCCGGTGCTATCGAGGATATCGGCAAATTCCTCGAAGAATCCAAGGTTCCCGAAAACTGGAAGGGCAACATCACTAACGAGATTTACGTGAAGACGTTCTCCGGCAAACCGCTAAAAATGGAAGAAATCTGACAATCATTCCATTTTGGACGATAACGCAACAAACTCTCCGGTTCATTTTATATATATTGTGCTAGAGCCCACCGGGCAAACAAGTTTTTTATCACAAGGAACAAACATGCTCTCTTACGCAGACGCCTACAAGATTGCCGCCGAAGTCCACAAAGACCAGAAGGACAAGGCCGGCGGCCCCTACATTGACTTTCTCCAGAACGTTGCGGATTACCTCAAGAACAAGGGCGAATCCGAAGACGTGCAGGTTCTTGCGATTCTGCAGGACCTGATTACGGGCGCCACCAAGAAGACCCCCGAAGAAGTCATCGCGATGGGCGTTCCGGCAGACATGGTCGAACTTATCCAGAAGATGACCTACCACAAGAACCAGGGCTGGATTGACGAGTACAGCTGCAGGCTCATGGAAAAGGGCGTACCCGCAGAAGACGCGACTTACGACGCCCGCGAGAAGGACTTTGTGCGCTTCGTGGAAACCCTCAAGGACAATCCCGTCGCAGCAAAAGCCAAGAGCGCCATCTTGAACGTGCTCATGGAAGACAAGTACATCCACAGGCAGGAACGACGCGAACTCAAGACGAAGTTCCGCCTCAAGAAGTACAAGGCCGCCATCGAAGCCCTCGGCGTGTAGGCCACAAAAGACACCTTTTCGCCCCGCACTGCGGGGCATTTTTTGTAAGGGAAAAAGCAAGGAATGATTCGAATAAAGGAACAGATTGTAAGCGGGCTCGTTGCATACCCCAAGGCGCTCCGCCTGATATGGACAAACAAGCTCACCAAGTACCTGGTGCTGCCCGTCGTTTTCAACATCATTGTGGTTGTCGCGCTCATTTTCGCGGGATTCGGTATCGGCGACTGGATCAACGGCACCATCGAACGACACACCGAGAACATGAACGGCTGGATACAGGCCGGCATGGTCGCCATCAAGATTGTCCTCCCCATCATATTCTTCATCGTCTTCATTTTCATCGGCGGCACCATCGTGAACGTCTTGATGTCGCCCATCTACACGATGCTTTCGGAAAAGGCCGAAACCATCCTCACCGGCAACGAGTTCCCGTTCGACGCGAAGCAGACCCTGAAGGATATCTGGAGGGCTCTGCTCATCGCCCTCCGGAACACGGCAAAGCAACTGCTGCTGACCGCACTCTGCCTCCTCCTGAACCTGATTCCCGTCGTCGGGAGCGTAATCTCGATTTGCCTGATTTTCATCATCAACGCCTACTACTTCGGGAGCGGCTTCATGGACTACACCTTCGAGCGCTGGCGGTACTCCGTCAAGGAAAGCCTCAAGGGCACGAGCGAACTGAAGTACCTGGCTATTGCGAACGGGGCCGTGTATTCGCTACCGTTATACCTGTTCTGCGGGGCATTTATCGCAGCCTTTATCGGGGGCGTTTCGGCAGTCGCCGCGACAATTTCGCAAATAGAGATAAAGGGAAAAACGAGACGATAGGTAGCACCCGTAGACCATTGCCGAGCATAGCGCATTTTGCTATTTTTACGCGCGTAATTTAAGAGTCCCCGTAAACCATGCGGGGCAAAACAAAAAGGAACACAACCATGGCAAATAAAGTCTATAACTTTAGCGCAGGACCGTCTGTCCTGCCCGAACAGGCACTCAAGGAAGCATCTGCTGCATGCATCGACTTCGAAAACAGCGGCATCAGCATTCTCTCCATGAGTCACCGTTCAAAGCCGATTGAAAACATGTTCGCCCAAACGGAACAGTACCTCCGTGAATTGATGGGCATCCCTGAAGACTACGACATCGTTTTCCTCGGTGGTGGTTGCTCCCTTCTGTTCTGCATGCTCCCGATGAACTTCCTCAACCAGGACGCTACGGCCGACTACGCTCTGACTGGCGTTTGGGCAAACAAGGCTTACAAGGAAGCGAAGCTTTTCGGTAATGCTCTCGCCGCTTGCGACACCAAGTCCGAAACTTACAGCCGCATCGACAAGAACCTGAAGCTCAGCGACAACGCGACTTACCTCCACGTTACCGCAAACAACACCATCTACGGTACCGAATGGCACAACTTCCCGAAACCGAAGTCCGGCTTCCTCATGGCTGACGTGAGTTCCGACTTCCTCGCCCGTAAGATCAACGTGTCCGACTTCGGCGTTGTGTACGGCGGCGCCCAGAAGAACATCAGCTGTGCTGGCGTGACCGTGACGATTATCAAGAAGGGCCTCCTCGGCAAGGTGAACCGCACCATCCCGACGATGCTCAACTTCCAGACCCACATCGACGCTGCCAACATGTTCAACACGCCTCCGGTATTCGCCGTGTACGTGATGAACCGCACCCTCAAGTGGCTCAAGGAATTCGGTGGTGTCGAAGCTATCGAAAAGGTGAACCGTTCCAAGGCCGCCCTCCTCTACAGCGCCCTCGACAACTCCAAGGTGTTCGTCGGTACCGCTGCCAAGGAAGACCGTTCCATCATGAACGTCCCGTTCGTGTTCAACAAGGACGTGGTCGCTGCCGACAAGGCCGATGACCTCGCCAAGGAATTCCTCGAATTCGCAAAGGAACGCGGCCTCCAACAGCTCAAGGGTCACCGCTCCGTGGGCGGCTTCCGCGCATCAATCTACAACGCGATGCCGGTCGAAGGCGTGCAGGCTCTCGTCGACTGCCTCGGTGACTTCGAGAAAAAGGTGCTCGGCTAAAAAAAGATCCCCGTGCAAACGGGGATGACAAGCTGTTTTAATCGTCACCCTCGCAAAAGCGAGGGTCTTTTTTATTCTGCGTCAGACTTCTTGAATTTGTTCACGACGTCGGGAACGATGTCCATGACCTTCGACACAAGCGAGCTGTCCTTGCTGATGGGCATCACGCGCACATCGTCGCCCTTGATGACGAGGAAGGCGACCGGTTCGACCGAAGCGCCACCGCCGGAAGCGGACGTATCGCCCTTGGACTGGTGACCGCCAAAACCGAAGCCCACGGACACGCGGCTCACGGGCACAACGGTAGATTCACCGGCCTGGATGGGGTTACCGATAACCGTTTCTGCCTTAGTGATGAAACGGAGCTTTTCCAAAAGAGTTTCTGCAAGTTTTTCAATAGCCATATTTTTAATATAGATTAAAGATTAGAACCTGGCTTCATAAATGCGGTCGCTCGCCGTGAAAAAGCGACGTTCCAGGTCAAACCAGCCAAGGTAGCCCCACACGACAACGATTCGCCCACCAGGTAGACGCGATGCGATGCCGTTCACTCCTTCGCCGGCGTTGAAGTAAGTATTTTCCACATCGCGGACAACGCCCTTGGGTTCAACCTTTTTCAGTTGCGCAGCCCACCGGTCATAGGTATCGGAATCCACCTGTTCCCAGCTTCGCGCAACGTTCCACTGCAAATTCGCATCGCGATAACTCTGCACCAGAACCGGGAAATACGACTTGACGCCCAAGAAATTCTGCGTCTGGATCGAAGTCCGTCCCGCCTCGCGATGTTCGAAGGGCAGGCTCAGGAATTCCTGCGGGAACCCGCCGCGATAGCCGGGGAAATTGCGGACATACTGTTCGAGGTCGCTCCTTTCGTACCGGCGGAAGCTATCGTGACGGAATATGAAAATGCGAGCGTCGGAGCGAATACTTTGTTCCAAGAACGAGCCGCGGAGGATTGGAACAATCCCCTGGAAACGACCGCTGTTGGTGTAATAATCCATCGCATAGACATCGCTCTTGAATTCAAGAATAGACACATCGAGCGTATCGCCCGGCATTACCGGATAGCTAAAGTCCACCCGCTTCACAAGCGAAGGGATGTTCTCACCCACCGGATTTTCGTTCACGTTCACATGCGACGGACGAATGTTCTTATAAAGAATCGAGGCATGGTCCAGCGGCGGGACTTCCTTTTCCTTGCATGCGCAAACAGCCATCGCCACGAAGGCGAAAGCGGCAAGCAGGCAAAGGCGTGCGACCCGGCAATTCATGACGTTAAATTTAGAATTGAAGAATCTAGTCATGCCGAACCGCATTGTTGCAATGTTCATAGAGAGGGCATTTTGCGCACCGGCACGTCGACTCGCGACAAATAAAGTCGTTTTTTCCCCATTCCAGGTAGAACTGGAGCGCATGCGCTGCCACATAGGGGCAATCCGGACTAAGGATCTTGCAATAATCGTCCAGCATCTTCTGCTTTTTTTCCGGTTCCAGGTCCGCAAAAGAATCGTCCCGAGCAGGCCCCAGCATCGCAAGGAAACGCCTCGCCCCCATCGTCAAGGGGAGGGGCGCCGGACGTTTGGGAGATGCGCAATCGAGCCCCAGGCCAATCGGAGCGGGAATCAGCAGACGATAGATGGCGGCACAGGCCTTCGGCCTCGGGTTTCCTTTTCCAACAAAATAAATTTCACCGAGATCGCGCCATATTCCCTCGGGGGTTCTGGAATTGAGCCACTCCAGCATGTTGCCGTGACGACGCACAAAGAGCCCGACACTCCAGAAAATTCCGGGAATATCCGGCAAGAGTTTCCATTCGTAGCCTTCGAGGGCAGATTCCGCGCACGACTGAATTTCCTTGACACTCGGCACAGGGAGATTCCAAAGGCGGTCGCCCGGGAACTGCTTCTGTAGCGCCGAGAGAACCGAGACAAACGCCGGATAATCGATTCCCTGGAACAAAGTCGTCCCCAAAAGCGTCCACGCAATTTTGGCCGAGACATCGGATTCCCTAGACGAAACGGCGACAACCGGATCGGGGACTTTGCTGAAATGTCGTATAAAATCGACGGTCGACTTGAAAAGCGCAGGCTCGTCGCTTGCAAACCGCCTCGCCGAAACCATTAGAGGGCCTCGCCCACCTTGACCGCCATACCCACGCGGCTCTGGAAAAGGCCCGGGTTCCTTTCGCGGATTTTCTTGTCCACCACGAGAATCACGGTGCTACCCATCTCGAATCGGCCCAACTCGCCACCTTTTTCCACCTCAATTTTTTGAGGCGGATTCCAGTCGTAGCGTTTGCAGTCCCTGGGAAGCTTGCCCGCATTCACCAGGAGGTCGTCAGTATAGGCGACCCCGATGCGGCCCACGTTGGTTGCACCCACCTTCACCACAAGCATCTCGGAACCGTCGTCCAGGCGGATGTGGCTCGTGAGGCGTTCGTTGATGCAGAAGAGGCCTTCCACTCGTTCCACGCTCCCGACATTCACCGGCCAGAGCGTCCCGGGACAGTAGCTCGCCCCCACCACTTCCCCCTTCACGGGACTATGGATGCGGTGGTAGTTGAACGGAGCGAGGTAAATCGTAGCAAAGGCGCCGCCCTCAAAACGTTTCGCCATTTCTTCGTCGCGGAGCAAATCCTTGAGCGTATAGGTCTTGCCCTTCGCCTGAATCAGTTCCTGTTTCTCATCGAAAGTGGCGGTCTGCGAAAGGACGCCATCGACAGGCGAGACAATCTCGGAATCCGCAATCGGACGCATGCCGGGTTTGAGCCTGCGGATGAAAAGTTCGCCAATATTCCTGTAATGCGAAATCGGGTATTCCGATTCCTCCATGTTCAGCTTGTAGTAAGCGGCAAAGGCGTTGCGCGCAAGCTTCGAGAAAACGGGAATGCGGAGGCGCGTAAAGACACCGAAGGCGCGGCTCGCGGCGTTCTTCGGCAAAAGCTTCATGAAAACGTAAAAAGCGGTATTCATAATTTGCAAGATAGAAAAAAGTCGCTAGTGATTTTCGAGTTTGCCTACATCCGTGCTGAACATCTTCCACAGGCGAGGTGCAAAGGGGCGAGACCATTCCTTCTCGGGAGCGACCCGGCTTGTCGTTGCCGCCGTAAATTGCGAATACGTCAAGAAAACAAGCTCCCCATACCGCACATCCCACATGGTCCAGAGGATTTCCCAGGTAAAGCCGCCCTTCTTGCCCAAATCGGGAAGCATTTCAACCTTGAGGTAAATCGGCATGGTGACATACCTGATTTCGTAGCGGGATGCGATATCGTTCAACAGGTTTTTGAGCTTGGCAGGGACCTCGCGCTGCAAATCCTGCTCTACGCTGTCTCGCGACACCCAGGGAGCCATATCCGAAAGCGGCTTCCCATCGGCGAAGACGCTTTTCAGCAAGCGGAACGACAACGTGTCCAGATAGAGAGAGTCGGCATCGGGCAGCCTCATCCCCGGAAGCAGTAGTTCTCGCCGCATTTTAGGGAACGCTTTCGCGAACAGGGAATCCTCGACATGCGCAAGGTCGAAATCGAGAGCATCCGCGCTAAAGCTGTGGCACATGCGGCAATCATCCGGACGTTTCGCCACCACCTTGAGCGTCGGGAGCACCCCCACGACCGCCGAAGAATCCAGGCGCGAATAGGCAATGCCGTTCCATTCGCGATACGACTTTTCGTCGCTGATCTTGAGTTCGATTTCGCCACGGGTCCCGCATTCCTCGCACGGCGCATCCCGCATGCCGGAATCTCCGTCACCGGAGCCGCCGCGGGCATCGTCGCGAAGGCCGGCACAACCCACAAGCGAACAGATAACAAACAAAGCAAAAAAACGTTTCATCTTCATCAAAATAACAAAAAAAGCTACAGGGAGAAAATCCGCCGCAAGTCACTCACCCTGTCCGTCACAGTCAGGGCGAGGCGCAAAAGGACTGCGGCCTTTTGCGGTGGGAGCCGTCCGGCACATATCCGGCCTGGGGCCAGGCGCTCGTTAAGCGTAACGAGCCCGTGGTGGATCCTCGTCGAGACCACCACGGGGATATCGATGCCGGACAGGGCTTCCGCCCAGCCACGGCTGAACTCGCCCGACCCAGCACCCGCAATCACGAGCCCGTCCGAAACGCTAGATGCATACAGGAGGATTTTCGGGTTCGCATCCACAGAGAAATACACGACGTTCACGCGCGGGAGCGAATCGAGCCCGGAGACATCGAAAAAATTCTGTTCCTTGAGCGCATTCCAGTTGGAGCCTTCGCCGGGATAGTTCACGCCCATGGGATTCATGGCGCTCGCGCTGCACTTCTGCACGCTGCGGGCATCGAAAAGTTCGCCACCGAAATAGACCCACACCTTGTTTTCGGGAGGGTCGTCATCCACGGCAAAACCGGCTGCAGCACGCACGGCACCAAGGAGATTCGCAGGGCCATCCGGATTCTTCGCAGTCGAAGGTTTCATCGCGCCCGTCAGGACAACCGCCTTTTCGCACTTGACGGTGAGACTCAGGAAATAGGCCGTCTCGTCCATCGTGTCGGTCCCATGCGTTATCACGATTCCATCGACCGACTCGTCTTCCTGCAGCTCCTTCACGCGGTTTGCAAGCGAAATCCATATTTTGTCTGTAATATCGTCGGAATTGATATTGCAGATTTCTTCGACCCGCACGTCCGCATATTCCAAAAGTTCCGGCACGGAGGTCACCAGGGTTTCGCCCGGAATCTGGCCAGAAACGTATCCCGTATCCTTGCCGCTCTCGCCGACGCCCGCAATCGTTCCGCCCGTCGTAAGGACAACTATCCTCTTCTTCGCCATCACATCACCTCTTTTATCAGCAAGTCCGTATCAACGCCGTAGAACTTTTGCAGGGCCTCGTCGACACTCATCGTGCGCAGGCTCTTGACAAACATCTTGAAATGCGAGAAGTCCGCATTCCGCGAAAGCATGCGTTCCACCATTTTTTGCGAATACCAGTACAGACGATTGGCCACGTCGGCATTCGGCTCCTTGACAAACGGTTCCGTGAGGGCTTCCTTCGAAGGAATCCCCCCAGCCGGACGTGGATTCCCCGTCCGCGAGCCGTCTATAACCTGCGCTATGCCCTCGTTGATCCACAAGGGCACCTTGGCATGCGTCATCGCCCGCACAAAGGAATGCGTGAGTTCATGGAAAAGAACCGGACGGTATATTTCGCGGTAACGCATCATCTCTACGGGTACACGGAGCTTTCCATCGTAAACCGCGCCAACCCATTCGGGCCGCGGCCCCATGCCCTGGTACTCGTTCGACCTGTAAAGCACGAGGCTCATCTTGTTCTGGGGCCTAAAATCAAACAGGCGGCAGAGGGAATCATAGGCGACTTCGAGAACCGCAAGCGCTTCCATCACATCGCTTTTCGAAGGATGACCCTCGAATTCTACGCGGAAATGCATCGAGCGCTCTATTCCAAGTTCTTCCATTTCGCGTATGAGCTGCGCCGACTTTTTCTTCAGGAAATCGAAATCGGGGGTTTTTGTCCCGATGCTGTCGACATAGCGGATACATTCCTCGTACCTTTCCTGCTCGTACAGGATGCCCGCCAGGTGGAGTTGCAGGTTCGAATCGTGAGGATCATCACACAAAAGGGCTCGGACGCTCTTCTCCGCACATTCCCAATTCTCCGATTCCAGGCATTCCGTGGCGTTACGGACGAGAGCTTCCCTACGCTCGAACTCGAATTTCTCGGCCCTCTGCGCCTCAAAAAAACGCCAGCCCGCATAGAGCAAAAGCATTGACAAAAAGGTAACGATTAAATTTTTCATTTCGGGAAAACCGCCCTGTCCAAAATATATATTTTTTTACAAACGGCCACTTCCCGTGGCCTTGGGACAGCAACATGACCATATACGACTACACAGATTACCGTGACATCATTCGGGATTTCTATCTCGAAAAGAAGAACGGCAACGGCCGGTATTCCTATAGCGTACTCGGGCAGGCCATCGGCCTCAACGCGAGCCACGTCTTCTGCATCGTCGAAAAAAAGAGAAACCTCCCCGTCCGCTGTGTTCCCGCCGTCAAGAGAATTTTGGGCCTTACCGGCCGTGCCGCACGCTACTTCGACTTACTCCTCGCCGCATCCCGCACCAAATCCGAAAAGACAAAGACCGAAATCCTTGCAAAGGCCTTCCTGCTGCGCGATGTCAAGACGCACAGCCTCGCCGACAAGGAACAGAAATACCTGAGCGACTGGTGGACCCCCGTCATCCGCGCCCTCATCGAGGTGAACCAGGGCAAGGTCGACGCGAAGGAGATTTCCGAAAGCCTTGAACCCTCCATCGAGGAGGATAAAGTCCAGGAAAGCATCGATATCCTGAACGAACTCGGATTCATACAGGACCTCGGGAACGGCCGCGTGAAACTCGCCGACGCCCATATCAACATCGCCGGAGAGCAGAGGGCGCAGGCCATACGCCAGTTCCAGGCCAACGTCATGCAAATTGGCGCCCGTTCCCTCAACACCATCGACCCGGCCGACAGAGATATTTCTACACTTACAATGGCTGTGGACCAACAGGGGTTCGAAGACATCAAGGCCATGATCCAGGAATTCCGCAAGGACGTCCAGATCCGGGTCGACAAGTGCGGCAAGCCAACCCGCGTGCTGCAGATGAACCTCGCCCTGTTCCCCGTAGCCTTCAATAAGAAGAAAGCAAAATAATGAAGTTCGCGTCGAAAATATTATTAGCGGCTCCCCTTGCGTTTTTCGCAGCCTGCACGAACTCCGGCACCGCCGGCAGCACGACAGAAACCGAAAACGCAATAGCCAAGGAAGAAGGCGGCACCGTCTCCATCCAGGTATTTAGCGGCACGGACAAGGCAGAAAAGGCCTCCTACAAGGTTCTACCCAGCTGGTTCGTCACCGATTCTACGGAAACCATCCATTCCGAAGACTACGCCTACATCGGCGAGACGGACAACCTCGGCAAGATTTTTATCGAAAACCACAAGGAAGGCTCCTACACCATCCAAATCGAGAAGGGCGATTCCGCCGCGGTGTTCCAGTACACGCTGAACAGCCTCACCAAGAACTACACCCTTTCCAAGGCGAACCTCCGCAAGCGCGGCGCCATCAAGGGATGGATTTCGCTTCCTGAAAACGCGACTCACGCCTGGGTCAACGTGGAAGGCATCGGCCGTATCCAGAAGACGGATTCACTCGGATTCTTCCAGTTCGATTCGCTCCCTGCCGGCAAGCTTTCGCTCAAGTCGTGGAGTCCAGAAAGCAACGAATGCATCGCCGACGCGAACGTATCCGTCGTCTCCGACGAGACAACCCATGTCGGCCATGTGCTCTCCCCGGCAAAGAAGGGCTACGTCCATTCCATGAAGTTCAAGCCCGTCGACCTCGTCTCCGACTGGATGCGCCCGATCAAAGCCCCCTACGTACTTGTCCTCCGACTCGATTCCACGAACTTCAAGTTTGCCGAAGCAAGCGAAGACGGCAGCGACCTGCGCCTTTACGCAAGCAACGGAGCCGAAGTCGAAATGGAAGTCGACGGCTGGGATGCATCCATCAAGAGCGCGACCGTCAACATCCGTCTCGAGAACCTGAAGGACACCTCCGACACCTGGACGCTCGAATGGGGCAACACCGATCCGAGCGACAGGGAGCCCGCCGATATCTGGAGGGACATCAGCGATTCGCTGTGGTACGACCTCAATACCGTCGAGATATTCCATTTCGACAGCGGGACCATCCGCAGCGATCTTCCCGCCCCCCTGACAAGGGACAACTGGTACATCCAATTCCACAAGAAGGATTCGCTGACCGATTCCGTAACGACTTCGTTCCTCAACTCCCTGAGCGTTCTCCAAAGCGATACAAAGGGCCGTTCCGGCAAGGTGATGCATATCGAATACGATGTCGAATACCCGGATATCGTCGTCTTCGGCACACGCCTCACCCGCCACCCGCACGACTGGAGCCGCATGGATTCCGTGGTCGTATGGCTGCGCGGCGACTGTGAATTCGAAGTCATCCTCGAATCCCTCGACGAAGATCTCAACTACAAGGCCTCGTACAAGGGCGAAGCCAAATCGAACTGGCAGAGGCTCGTGCTGCACCCCGAAGACTTTACCTACAAGCTCCGCGATTACCACGGCTGGGACATCACGCGCAACAAGATAACGAACTTTACCGTGTTCATGTACAACGGTTCCAATCTCTGGCTCGACAACGTCCGCGTCTACGGTATCAACCGCGACGACCTGCGATAAAAGCAAACAACATAAAGCAACGCAAAAACCTCGGCATAATCGCCCGGGGTTTACTATATTGTAAGCACAAACACCCTCATTGGGGTAAAAAAGGAGACAAAACGTGAAGTTCAAATCCATGGCTCTATTTCTGTTCATTTTCGCGCTCTTCGGCAATGCGTTCGCAGATGACGGAGATGTCAAATTATCCCCCTCCATCGCAGGCAAGAAGCTTTCCTTCCATGACAGGAATTGGTTCATGGGCGAACAGATTGTCGACGCCGATGTCGCCATCAACGCCATAAAGTCGAAAGAAGAATCCTCAAGTGCCTACAGCACTGCCATGGGATTCTACTATCCGGGTCTGGTGCTTGCCTATGCAGGCGGCGCTGCACTGGGATACGGAGTCGTAGAATGGATCTGGGGAGACGGAGACCTCGGCATGTACCTCACCCTCGGCGGTGCCGGAGTCATAGGAATCTCGCTTCTGCTCTCGCATATCGCAGACGGCTACATGCACGACGCCATCGACCTCTACAACAAGGGAATCGGCATTTCGGAAACATCGCTCCGCCTTAAGCTCGTCCCCACAGAACAGGGCGGAATCGCCGTGGCGCTTGCATTCTAGAGCCACCCTGCAGCTCGCTTTTTTCTAAATTTACCCGCGTTCAAAGAGCGCGGGTTTTTCCGTGCATTTTCAATCGGAGTTTACCATGGGTTTCAAATGCGGTATCGTAGGCCTCCCGAACGTAGGCAAGTCCACCATCTTTAACGCAATCACCAACGCCGGAGCCGAGGCCGCGAACTACCCGTTCTGCACCATCGAGCCGAACGTGGGCATGGTGAGCGTGCCGGATAGCCGCCTCGACGAACTCGTGAAGGTCTACAACCCGAAGTCCATCGTCCCCGCCGTTACGGAATTCGTGGACATCGCCGGCCTCGTGAAGGGCGCCGCCCAGGGCGAAGGCCTCGGTAACCAGTTCCTCACCCACATCCGCGAGTGCGAAGCCATCATGGAAGTCATCCGCTGCTTCGACGACGAGAACATCGTGCACGTGAGCGGCTCCGTGGACCCGGTGCGTGACGTGGAAGTCATCGAGACCGAGCTCATCCTGAAGGACCTCGACACCGTCGAGAAGCGCCTTTCCACCGAAGCGAAGAGCGCACGCACCGGCAATGCCGAAGCGAAGGCACGCCTTGCCGCCTGCGAACTTTTGAAGAAGACCATGGAAGAGGGCAAGGCCGCCCGCACCGTGATGCACGACAGCGAAGAGATGGAGCTCATCGTCAAGGACCTTGCACTCCTCACCGCAAAGCCGCTGTTCTACTGCGCGAACGTGAAGGAAGACGACATCCTCACCGGCAACGCCTATGTGGACCAGCTCAAGGATTACGCCGCCAAGAACGGTCACGAAGTCATCGTGATTAGCGGCAAGATCGAAGAAGAACTCTCTGCGATGGAACCTGCCGACAAGGCCGAATTCCTGAAGGAACTCGGCATGAAGGAATCGGGTCTCGACGCCGTGGTGCGCAAGGGCTACGAAATCTTGGGCCTCCGCACGTTCTTCACCGCGGGTGAAAAGGAATGCCGCGCCTGGACGTTCCACGCGGGCTACAAGGCCCCGCAGTGCGCAGGCGTCATCCACACCGACTTCGAACGCGGCTTCATCCGTGCAGAAACACTCAGCTATGCGGACTTCCTCAAGCACGGCAGCTGGAACGCCGCAAAGGAAGCGGGCCTCGTCCGCACCGAAGGCAAGGACTACCTGGTACAGGATGGCGACATCATGTACTTCCTGTTTAACGTGTAACTAAGATAAGTCGCGCAAAGCTTTTTCGCATACGTTCTCGTATGCGTGAGGTAAGCTTGCTTGCCGAAATTTTTTTCGTGTTTTAGGAGGGTCTTAGGGAGGGCGGAGCCTTCCCTATTTTCTTTTCGCTTTGAATTCTACGATAATCGGGCGGATGATTGCGGCGAGGTTCATCGCCGTTCCGATGAGAATCAGCACGGACGCAGCATAGATTCCAGCGCCCGGCTCCACATGCAGCACCTGCATGCCCATATTGACACAGGCGCGCCCTATCTGCGAGAAGAACGCCCATAGCGCAAACATCGAGAGCATGCCCATTGTCAGTGAGCCAAGCGCCGTAAACCAGGCAAAGGCAGCCGCGAGCACCAACGCGCCAACTATCCCGAACAGATGCGGAACCGGTTCCAGCTGCGGGAAACCGGGGAGCGATTCCTTGAACCTTTCCAGGGACTTCGGGTTGCTCTGTTCCATCTTCTCAAGGTAACCCTTGGCAGGCTCCTTCAGCGCTTCATGCATGTCGAGTCCGGAAGCAATCTCGTAGAACGACGGTTCCGCAATGACCTGCGTGTCGCCACACGATACCGTCATAAGCGGCATTAGCAACCCGAGAAGGGCCAGCAGGTAGGGAACCGAGATAATCTTCCGGAATAGCTTGAATCGCTTGTCGCTCTTGAGTTCTTCAGCGGCAGTCGCCATTAGCGTCCCTCAAAAAGTTTCTTCGGGAATACGCAGCGGAACCCGATGGCGTCGGACCAGTAGCGCGGATCTTCGTCATCGCTTTCCGTCAGGTTCTGCATCGATTCCTTGTCCTTCCAGGAACCGCCCTTGTAGACCTTGGTCGAACCCATCATCGCACCTGTCGGGTTAGAGGATTCCACCCAAAACGAGAACATGAAGTACTTGTCGCGGGTCCATTCGGCAACGTTTCCGGACATGTCGTAGATGCCCCATGCGTTCGGCTTCTTCGATGCGATAGGCTGCGGGCCGTAGGCAGGGCTCTTCTTGCCCATCTTGTACGAATTCTCGCGGTAGACGGCGTAATCGCCGACATCGCCGTCCTCGTCCAGGACCCAGATGGCGCCTTCGTTATTGTCGGCACGGCCGGCAAATTCCCACTGGGCTTCCGTCGGCAGGTCACCGCCAAGCATCTTGCATGTAGCACGAGCATCATCCCACGTGATATTGTGGACCGGCTTCGAAGGATTCTTGTAGACAGAGCGGTTCTTGATATGCTTGGTCGTATCCGGTTCGCGGAGCATGGTCTGGTCAAAGAGCTGCTGGCTCATCTCGGTCGTCATGATAGCGAACGGGGACATCTTGACTACGCGGCCCTTATAGCGGAAGGAACCCGAATCAATCAGAGCGACTGCGCCGTAGGTGTTGTCGCGGATAATGCGCGGAATGCTCATCTTGCTGAAGCCCGGCATATCGACATCCTTCGCATAGACGGTATCGTTCTTCTGCTGCGCGGCGACAGCCTTCGCCTTCGCTTCGGCGGCGGTCTTCTGCTGGAGAGCAATATCGTCCGCATCATACTGGTTCAGCCATTCCTGCACCTCCGGTTCGTCCACGATATATTCCGGCAAGATGAAGTCGCCCAGTCCCACCAGGTTCTGGCCATTGTATTCGAACTCGATGCGAGTGTAGCGGTAATGGTGGCGGCCAGTAATCACGCCGTCCTTACGGATCCACACCGGCTTGTTCTGCTTGAGGCTTATAAACACCTTGACTTCGCCCGCATGGTTCTGGAAGAGGGAATAGAGACTGTCAGCATTCATGCCCTTGGCCGTTCCCTTCCACATCACGTCGAAGCGCTGGCCATCCTGGCCGAACTTGAACTTGACTTCTTTCATGGGTGCCGACGCAGAATCGACGCCTTCCCCTTCGACCACCCTTTCACGGACGGGCTCAAAGGAAACAGGAGCCATCGTTCCACGGAGCGGGAGCGCCTGCAAGCTGTCGAGCTTTTTCTTGAAGGCCGTATTGATTTCGCTAACGCCCTTCATGTGGGAATTGCGCCACGCTTCTTTCGCCCTAAGACGCACGCCTTCATAAGCGGACCTGTAATTTTCATAAGTAGCATCGCCTTCGTAGAGGCCAACCGCCACAGCAGGCTTGACCTGGGGATAGCCCTTCGCAAAAGCGTTCGTATCCAGGATATCCACGACCTTCTGCAGTTCGGCGATGAACTTGTCATAGAGGATTTCCGTTTCTTCGAGGTTCTTGGCCGCCTTGACAGAAGCTTCATCCATCGAAAGTTCGACCTTCTTGTCGGCCTTGGAGGAATCAATCTTCATCAGCTTGGGCTGCATCACGAGAATTTCGCCGGACTTGACCGATCCGATATCCACCAACGGAAGAAAACCCGGGGCAGAGAATTCGAACACGTAGGCGCCTTCCTTGAGCGGATAAATTGCCTTCGGAAGCTTTTTCAACGGAGCCTCTTCGAATGCGGACTCGAGCCCCTTCACATCGCTCTTGAAGACCACGACACCGGGCAAGGCAGTCTCATTCAGAATCTGCCACTTGCCGTTCTTGATGAACAGGAGCTTCGGCACGCGGGGAGAATAAATGAAATACTTGTCGAAGTAGAGATCGTCCTCGTCCTGGAAAGCCTTCTTGTTCTGCGAAGCGTAGAAACGCATCTGGGCAACTTCGAAGGAGTTCAAATGCGCATCCTCGAGGCTAAAGGCGTGAAGTTTCTTGAAATTGTTGTAGTTCAGCTGCCCCGGAACCCACTGGTATTCCTTCGGACCCTTCTTGTGCCTCCAGTAGAGGGTATTTGTCTTCAGCGGGAAGACCGGCTTCTGCGAAACGAGGGACGGCCCCTTCATCTCGACAGCCATGTTCGCAATGGGATCAACCACGCTTCCGGTCGTAAACTGGTTCGGTGCGACCTTGAAATTCTTGTCGGCATCGGCAAAAGAAAGCGCCGGGACCAACAGCAATAGAGGCAGCAAACGGGCAAAGGACATAACTTCTCCTGTTAATTACTCACGGCTACAGAAAAAACCATAGCCCAACCATATTTAAAGATAACATCTTTGTAAGGACTTTGTTCGTGATTATTGGTTGTTTTTGCCCATTTCGAGCAAATATCCGCCCTTTTCGCCACCGACGGGCCCGAGTTCCACCTTCCAGTCGGCGAGGCGGATAATGTCCGGGTGGTGTTCGATGACAATAATGGTATCGCCACGGGCCGAAAGCTTGCGCAACATGTTCCAGAGGATCTGAATGTCCTTGAGGTGGAGCCCTGTAGTCGGTTCGTCGAGCAGGTAGACCATTTCCTGGGCAGGCTTGCGGGCAAGTTCCGCCGCCAACTTGAGGCGCTGGGATTCGCCGCCGCTGAGCGTGGTGACGGACTGGCCGAGTTTCACGTACGGGAGACCCACATCGCGCAGGCATTCCAGCTTCGGAAGAATTTTAGGCTGGTCCTTGAAGAATTCGCAGGCTTCGGCAACGCGCATGTCGAGCACATCGGCGATATTCTTGCCCTTGAAAGTAACGGTGAGGGTTTCCTGGTTGTAGCGTTTGCCACCGCAGACATCGCAGACTTCCCACACATCCGAAAGGAAGTGCATTTCCACCGAAATGGCACCGCGGCCTTCGCAGGCCTCGCAGCGACCGCGAGCCAAGTTGTAACTGAAGCGGCCATAGTCGAAGCCCTTCAACTTGGCTTGCGGCAGTTTGGCGAAAAGCCTACGGATTTCGTCAAACACGCCCGTGAAGCTCGCGGGCGTGCTGCGAGGCGTCCCCGAAATCGGGCTCTGGTCCACCAGCAACACTTCGCCGCTCTGCTTTTTGCGTCCACGGGCCTGGAACTTCTTCTTGAGGCGCGGGTAAATTTCGTCCATGACCATGGAACTCTTGCCCGAGCCAGACACGCCGCAGACAACGCTAATCGCGCCCTTCGGGAACTTTACAGACAAATTCTTCAGGTTGTTGTGATTCAACTTTTCGAATTCGTAGAATTCCGTGGAATCGGTAATGGGCTTTGCCGCAATCTCGTTCGCCATCGGGATGGTGTGCGTCAGGTACTTGACCGTTTCGCTGCGCGGGAACTGCTGCAAGGCATACGGCTTGGAAAGCTGTTCCGGAGAACCCTCGGCGACGACTTCACCGCCGAACTCGCCCGCCGCCGGACCCATATCGATAATATGGTCCGCCGCCTGCATCATCTTCATGTCGTGTTCCACCACCACGAGCGTGTTACCCAAATCGCGCAGGCGGTAAAGCGTATCGAGCAGCATGGCGGTATCGCTTTCATGCAAGCCCACCGTGGGTTCGTCAAGCACATAGAGCACACCTTCGAGGCCGCTACCAATCTGGCTAGCCAAGCGGATTCGCTGGGATTCACCACCGCTGAGCGTATCGCCCGCGCGGTCAAGGCCGATGTAGCCGAGGCCCACTCCCTTCAAGAAGTTGAGACGCCCGACAATTTCGCGGAGCAAAGGTTCGGCGACCGTCATCTTGCCGTCGGCATTCTTGTCGCCCTTGAAATTATCGCGCTTGAAATTCTCGTTGCTGAACCATTCGAGCGCCTGAGCGATGCTCATGTGGTTCACGTCCATGATGTTCTTGTCGCCGATGCGGACCGCCAGATATTCCGGTTTCAAACGTTCGCCATGGCAATCGGGGCAGACTTCGCCATCCTTAAAGTGACCGAGGCCAAGGCAGGTTTCGCAAGCGCCCCAGTGCGTGTTGAAACTGAAGTGTTTCGGGTTCAACGCCGAATCCATGTACCAGCCGCAATTGGGGCAACCCGGCTTTTCGGAGCAGGCCAAGCGACCGCCCTTCTCGTCTTCCACATACAGGATTCCGTTACCGTCGCGGTAGCCGCGTTCAAAGGCTTCTACCAGGCGTGCGCGGTTTTCTTCCTTGACCACCACCGTATCGACGACGGCAAACAGTTGCTTTTCACGGGTCGGAATTTTCGGCAGCGGGAGTTCCACCAGCTTATCGCCGAGGTAAACCTTGCGGTAGCCTTTTTCCGTGAGAATCTTGGAAAACTTCAGCACGTCCTTGATTTCGAACGGGGCAAGAACCGTGACCTTCTTGTTCAGGTCGCGATCGAAGGCGTATTGCATCAGGTCGCCCGCGCTGTACGAAGACACGGGCTTTCCGCATTTCAAACAATGCGGGGTGCCGACCCTCGCCCAGAAAATGCGGAAGTAGTCATAAATTTCGGTGAGGGTCGCGACCGTACTGCGCGGGCTCTTGCTCGCACTCTTCTGGTCGATGGCGATCGCCGGCGCCAAGCCCGAAATGGAATCGATGCTTCCATGATCGGGACGTCCGAGGAATCGGCGGGCATACGTGCTCAAGGTTTCCACAAAGCGTCGCTGGCCTTCGCTAAAGAGCGTATGGAACGCGAGGCTCGACTTGCCGGAGCCCGAAACGCCCGTCACGACCGTAAGCTTGTGGCGCGGAATCGTCACGTCGATGTTCTTCAGGTTATGCTTGCGGGCGCCATGCACCTCGATATCCAGCGACAAATCTTCGCCGCCCTTGAGCGTACGGTCAAAATGCTGATTTTCGCCGTGCTTTTTCGCAAGCACCGGCGCGAGATACTTACCCGTCTCGGACTTCTTGCTCTTGGCAATCTGTTCCGGCGTACCTGTCGCAATCACTCGCCCACCGTGGATACCCGCATCCGGGCCCAAGTCGATAATCCAGTCGGCACACTTGATCACGTCCAGGTTATGTTCGATAATCACGACGCTGTTGCCGAGGCTACGCAGACGATTCAGGCAATCCATGAGCTTGCGGATATCTTCGAAATGCAAGCCCGTCGTCGGTTCGTCGAGCAGGTAAAGCGTCTTGCCTGTACCCGGGCGACGCAGTTCAGAAGCAATTTTAATGCGCTGCGCTTCACCGCCGCTGAGCGTTGTCGAAGGCTGGCCCAAGGTAAGGTAGCCGAGGCCCACTTCCACAAGCAAATTCAGCGGTTCTGCAATCTTCGGGATGTCCTTGAAGAATTCCGCTGCATCGGCAATGCTCATGTCCAAAATTTCGGAGACGTTCTTGCCCTTATAATAGACTTCGCGCGTTGCATCGTTAAAGCGCTTGCCGCCGCACACATCGCAAGTCACCTGCACGCTGGGCAAAATGTGCATATCCACAATTTTCACGCCCGCGCCTTCGCAGGCATCGCAGCGGCCGCCCTTCACGTTAAAACTGAATCGGCTCTTGCTGTAACCGCGAATTTTGCTTTCCTCCATGCTCGCGAAAAGGTCGCGGATATCGTCCCAAATCTTGGTATACGTCGCCGGATTGCTTCGCGGCGTGCGGCCAATGGGCGTCTGGTCGATTTCAATCACCTTGTCGATGTTTTCGAGGCCTTCCAGATGGTCGAACTTGCCTACCGGTTCTTCGGAATTGTAGAACACGCGGGCCAGTTCGCGGCGCAAAATCTGATTAATCAGCGTACTCTTGCCGGAGCCCGAAACGCCCGTCACCACCGTGAGCGCACCATCGAGCGGGATTTCAACATCAATGTTCTTCAGGTTGTTTTCGGCGGCACCGCAAATCTTGAGTTTCGGCGTATTCTTGTCAATCTTCTTTCGCTTCTCGGGAATCTCGATTGCCTTACGGCCACTCAAATAAGCGCCCGTCAGCGACGCCTTGTTTTTCTCGAGTTCCTCGACGGTTCCAGCCGCAATCACGCGACCGCCTTCCACGCCGGCACCCGGCCCCACGTCAATCACGCAGTCCGCATGGCGCATGGTGTCTTCGTCGTGTTCCACGATAATCAAGGAGTTGCCCTGCGCGCGCAAATGCTCCAGCATCCCGAGCAACTTATCGTTATCGCGCGGGTGGAGCCCGATGCTCGGCTCGTCAAGTACGTAAAGCACGCCCTGCAGGCCGGCGCCCACGGCGCTTGCAAGCCTGATTCGCTGCGCCTCGCCGCCACTCAAAGTAGAAGCCTTACGGTTAATCGTCAAATAACCGAGCCCCACCGCATTCAAGAAAGAAAGTCGCCCACGGATTTCCTTCAGAATTTCCTTGCCGATTCGCTTTTCCTTCTCGGACAAGTCGAGCTTGTTGAAAAATTCCACCGACTTCTCGACGGACCATTCCGTCATCTCGGTCAGGTTATGCCCGTGGAACGTGACCGCATTCGCCGTGCGGTTGATACGCGTGCCGTGGCATTCGGGGCAAACGCCAATCTGCATGTACTTGCGGAAGTGATAAATGTGCCACATGTCCCACAGTTCCTGCATAATCGGGATAATCCCGCGTTCCGATTCGCTCGGCGTTCCGTAAAGCACGGCATCCTGTTGCGCCTTCTTGAGCTTGTTCCACGGCGTATCCAGCGAAAAATGCATCTCGTTCGCGATGTTCCTCAAGTTGCGGCGACCGAAGTCGCTGAAAATCAGCGTACCGTCATCCTTCTTGATGGTCGCGATGCAGCCTTCCTTGATGGACTTCGTCTTGTCTGGGATAATCAAGTCCAGGTCGAACTTGTAACTTTCGCCCATACCCTTACAGGCGGGGCAGCGGCCCTTCGGGTCGTTAAAGCTGAAGAACCGAGGTTCCAGTTCCGGGATGGAGATGCCGCACTTGGGGCAAGCGAGCAGCGTTCCCTGCAAGCGATATTCTTCCTTGGCCGACGCATTTCCAGACTGCGACGCATCCCCCGCACCTGCAGAACCGCCCGCCGACAGCAAGAAACTCACCAACTTTCCGTCGGTCAATTTCAGCGCGCCTTCCAGCGCCTCGCGCAGGCGGCTCATATTCTTGCGTTCAAGCGTCAAGCGGTCAATCACCGCTTCAATCGTGTGCTTCTCGTAACGCACGAGCGCCGGGACATCTTCAAGCCTGTAAATTGTGCCGTCCACGCGGGCACGCACAAATCCGTTTTCCTTGAGTTCGGCCAGTTCCTTGCGGTATTCGCCCTTGCGCTCCTGCACAATCGGGGCCATCACCGTAATCTGCTTGCCCTCGTCGCTCACATACAAATTATCGACAATCTGGTCCACCGTCTGCGCCTGGATCACGCGCCCGCAATCGGGGCAATGCGGCACGCCCAAGCGCGCAAAAAGCAAGCGGTAATGGTCCAAAATTTCAACCACCGTACCCACCGTCGAACGCGGGTTTCGGTTCACCGTCTTCTGGTCAATCGAAATCGTCGGCGAAATGCCGCGCACGCTCTCCACCTCGGGGTGTTTCATGCGGCCGATGAACTGGCGCGCATACGCCGAGAGCGATTCCACGAAACGGCGCTGGCCTTCCTGGAACACCGTATCGAAGGCGAGGCTCGACTTGCCCGAACCGGAAACGCCGGTTACCACCACGATGGAATCGCGGGGAATGGAAAGGTTCACATGGCGGAGGTTATGTTCGTGCGCATCGCGGATTTCGATAGACTTGGTCATGCCCCAAATATAAAAAAAGACGGCCTAGCCGTCTAAAAAATAGTGAACAAATGTGTATTTTCCGCCAATCGACTTACTTGCGACGGAAGTAGACTCCCTGACACGCATCCATGAACTTAATATCGAAATGACTTAGGTTGCCCCAGGCCTGACCATTCTTGTAATGAGGAATGTACTTGCCGAGCAACTCTCTGGTAATGTGCATCCATTCCCCTTCGCCGATAAAGCAGAAATAGTCACCCTCTTCAAACGATTCATACGTCATGGATTCTTCATCAAGGTTTGCGCCCACATCCTCAAAACCACTGACGCTACCGCCATTGTCGATAACTTCCTTCAGGCTGTCGAGTTCCGTCTTTTCAGAACTGTCGACAACCTCCATGACATCCGTTCCAACAGAAAAGTTTCCGGAACCGTCATCGACCGTTGCCGTTCTTATGCCACTCGAGGAACTGGATTCGTCGTCCACCGCACTGGACGAGGACTCAGCAACATCGCCGGCTCCACCTTCAGAACTTGCGACATCCGAACCTGCGGAACTAGATACACCACCTGCAGCGCTAGACAACGACTTGCCAGAACCGGAATCCGAAGAAACCTTGACGCTGCTGGAAGAAACCGGCTTCGAGGCCGAAGAGACCTTGGCATCCGAGGAAACACCCTGAGAAACCTCTTCGTCTATCACGTTACCCTGGTCATCCACCAGGCCCTGGCCCACGAGATCGTCATACTCGTCCTGGCTATAGACCTGCCCATCAGGAGTAATCACCTGAATAGGGGAATCCGAAGAGCATGCGATAAGGGCCGCAACAGGAAGCGCCGCAGCCAAACCCCACCATTTTCTTCCAATATTTCGCATAAAATTTACTCCTGTTGAAATCAGAAGTAATATAATCTATTTTGTAAACAAAAGTCAACAAAACAGGCATAAAAGACCAAAGGGGTGCGTTTCCGCACACCTTTCACCAGGCTCACTTCGCAAAGTGAATCTGTCGCCCCCTTGGGGAAATCACTTCAGCACAATCTTCTCGGTCAATTCCAGATTGCCCTTGACCTTGAGCAGGTAGCTACCGGACTTTACCCCGCCGAAATCGATGCGTCCAGCGGCATAGCCACTACGGACCACGTTGCCCTGCATGTCGAAAAGTTTGTACTGCACGTTCTGCCCAAGTCCGTTCAAGGTCACCAATCGGCCCAACACAGAAATCGATGCAGACGAAACGGTTTTCAATCCACTAAGTTTGGTGAAACATCCAGGACCACCACACGGCGGACATTGCGCATGTCCATCGCCATCGGACTTGCATCCGGATCCGGGCCAATAATCCTTAACTGTCTTTCCGCCCTTACAAGTCCCTTTGGGACCGACCTCGAAAATACGAAGTTCGCCATCCATCACAGACGCACCGCCATTGATTGTAAACATGACCGACCGAGCCGCCATGAACGCCTCCATGCAACTGGCAACTTTGTTAGAATCAGCAGCCCACGTCGGCTGAGCAAAATCCTCGATTGCCTTGTCAACCGTCGTCGGCTCTAAAGCCTTGGGAAGCTTCGCAAAACATGGGGTGTTGCCGGTTTTGTCTGTAATGACCTCAAGCCATACTTCCATATCTGAGGTATAAGTAGCACAAAGCCCCCCGATCGACGAAATGTCGAGCCCAGGGTCGCCCATTTGAACTATATTGAAGCCGAACTTGACGAAGTTGTAAGGATATTCTTCTGTTTGCCCCGTAGTTGTCGGGTCTTCCAGACGGTACTTGACAGCCAAGTAGCCGAGACTGTCAATCATCGGAGCAATCAACGAGCCGTTATAACCCGTGGTGTCGTACGGATACGCGATATAAGACCCACCATGGTCATTCTTGCGGTCATCAAGATCATACCAATAACTGCCAAGTATTCCTGGGTCATGCGAAAGATTTTCTGGATTAGGGGTACTTATCCACAATTCTGCATCAGTTCCATCGAACCAGATTTCAGGATTCACATACTCTGCAAACGCAAACGACGCTACAACGGCCATACCAACAGCAAGAACTTTTGCTTTCATAGACTCCTCCGTCTCTAAGGATTGGTGATCCCAATACCATCCTTGCCGAAAATATAACTTTCTTTTCGAATAAAAGAAAAATTTTTTCAAAAAAAACTTTCCGACTTGGAACATGCCCGGCGACCGGCCAAAAGTAATAAAATTGTAAGTTTTTTGACCTTAAGCGAACACTTCCCTATATTCTACATAATTCTATTATTAAGCATCTTTTCGAGGATCTATGAAACTGAGCAAGTACCCCAGCGTCTTCGCGTTCCTGTTGTTCGTCTTTTGCAGCATTTTTGTGCAGATGGGCCTGTTCGTCCACTTCCAGCGCTGGCTGTCATTCTCATTCGAGGGGTCCGCGTTCTGGTGGCGCAGTATGTTACTCCAGGTCGCCATTTTTGCCCCGAGCATATTCATGATGCCCGCGGCAAGCTACTTCGCAGGCCACTTCCACAAGGGTCGCGTGATGGCATGGTCATCCGTGGGGATGCTGGCCTCCGTCATTGCCATTGTCGTGTGCTACGTGGCCGGCGCCGAATGGGTCGCCTACGGTCTTCTCGGCCTCTACGGCATTTTCCTCGCGGTACTGAGCCCCGCAAAGCTCGGCATCATGAAGGAGATGGTCGAAAGCGAAGACCTCGTAAAAATCAACTCCTGGTACATGGTGCTCTCCGTCCTCGGCACGGCGGGCGCGGCGTTCTTCGCCATGGGGCTTTCGGGCAGGCCCGATTCCCCCGTAAGCATTGACCTTACTCTCTGGATTTACCTTGGACTCAGCGTCGTCGCGACCATCGCCGGGTTCTGCATCCGCGTCGGAGCACACCACGATTCGCTCAAGCTTCGTTCCCCGATGCGCAACTTCTCCGCCACCTGGAGCCACCCCATCGTGCGCCTTTCCATCCTCGGGCTTTCCGCGTTCTGGGGCGTGACGCAGATATTCCTCATCCTCATCCAGAACATGACCGACATGCTCAACACGGCGGTCATTCCCATCTCGATGTTCATCGTCACGCTGGGCTACGTCATCGGCGCCCTGTCGGCAAGCTGGGCATCCAAGGGATTCGTCGAGACCGGATTCATCCCCTTCTCGGCCGCCGTATCGGCTGGCACGATGGTCGCACTACCCTTCGTACACAACGACTGGCTCCAGGGCATCCTCTACGGCATCATCGGATTCTGCGCCGGCTCCGCATTCGTCATCCTCCGCACGGTCATCCAGAGTTTCACGCGTCCCGACACAGCAGGCCGCATCCATGCCGTCGCCAACTGCATCCAGATGGCGTTCCTCGTGCTCATCATGGGCGGGCAGACACTATTACTCATCTTTACGCCAATAACGGTCGACCACTGCTTCATGATCCTCGCGGTCATCCTGGCGCTGACCTTCATCACGAACCTCAGGCAGACCCCGATGGCCCTGCTGCGCGCGGCACTGCGATTCGCATTCGCTTTCGTATTCCGCTACCGCGTCAAGGTGATGGGCGTGCAGAACATCCCCGAGACGGGCCCCCTCCTCCTGGTGGGGCCGCACTTCAGTTTTATCGACTGGGCCGTACTCCAGATGTCGAGCCCAAGGCCGCTCCGCATCGCAAGCAACAGAAACACGTTCGCCGACTGGTACCTGCGCTGGCTTTCGCACGGAAAATTCGTCATCGACATCAACAGGCGCGACCCGGCCCCCGCCATGGAAGAAATCCGCAAGGCGCTCCTGAATGGCGAAGCTGTCGTCATCTTCCCCGAGGGCGAAGTCTCGAAAACTCCCTTCGTTTCGACATTCTCCCTCGACTACTCCAAGGCAATCGAGGGTACAGGCGCCCAGATTGTGCCGTTCTACATCCAAGGGCTCTGGGGCAGCCGCTACAGCCAAGCCTCCGAATGCGTCAACCGTCCGCAATCCTTCAACCGCGTCATCAGCGTCGGATTCGGGAAGCCGCTCCCCACAGACGCCAGCGAGAAGCAAATCCGCAAAGACCTGCAGTTCCTCGCCACCGACATCTGGAACATGGCGATGGACCACTCCGAATCGATTGTCCCGCTCTGGTTCAAGGCCATGCGCAAACGCCGCAGCCGAGTCATCCTTATCGACCCCGCAGGCAACCACGTGAGCGGCTACGGAATGATTCGCCTCTGCCACTACTTCGGCAAGAAAATCCGCTCCGTCGCAAGGAACGACCAGAACGTGGGATTCATGCTCGCGACCAGCCGCGACGCGGCACTCGGCATCATGTCCATCCTGGGCGCCGGAAAGACCAGCGTGAACCTCAACTATTCCTCCCCCGTCGACACCATCCTCGGCTGCATCGAGAAGGCCGATGTTTCCACGGTCGTCACGACACGCGCGTTCTACGAGAAAATCTGCGGCAGGAACCCCGCGTTCGGGCAAATTGCCGGGAAATGCAAAATGATCTACCTCGACGAGGAAGAAGCGAAGATTACCACGTTCGACCGTATCTTCTCAACGTTCATAGTCATCGCGACTCCCAAGCCCATCCTCCGCAGGCTCTGGTTCACTTCCGCCAAGCTTTCCGACGATGCAGTCATCCTCTTCAGTTCCGGTTCCGAAGGTTCGCCGAAGGGCGTGGAGCTCACGCACAAGAATGTCATCTCGAACGCGCAGCAGGGCGACCACATCATCAAGCTCCGCCGCACCGACGTAATGACGGCGCTCCTGCCCCTGTTCCATTCCTTCGGCTTCACGCTCACGTTCATGATGCCGCTTCTGGACGGCGTTCCCATGGTGCTCTGCCCCGACCCGACCGACATCAAGACGCTCGCCCGCGTGTGCGCCCAGTACAAGACGACCATCCTGATGGGAACCCCCACATTCCTGCGCGCCATCGTCGTGAGCCGCTGGGTCCACCCCATGTGCCTCGATTCGCTCCGCTACATCATCGCAGGTGCCGAAAAGCTCCGTCCCGAGATGCGCGAGACATTCAAGCTCAAGTTCGGAAAGGATATCTACGAAGGCTACGGCTGCACGGAACTCACGCCGCTTGCCACGCTCAATGCCCCGAACGCACTGCTCGACGACTTCCTCACCCTCGAAAAGTGCTGCGACCTGTCGAGCATCGGCATGGGAGTCCCGGGTTCCATCGCGGCAATCATCGACCCCGAGACCAACGAGTTCATGCCGCAAGGCGAAGAGGGCATGCTTGTCGTGTCCGGCCCGCAGGTAATGAAGGGCTACCTCAAGGATCCGGAAAAGACGGATTCCGTCGTCATCGAGATCGACGGCAGACGCTGGTACAAGACGGGCGACAAGTGCAAGCTCACCCCCGACGGGTTCGTCCAGATTCTCGGCCGCTACAGCCGGTTCGCGAAACTCGGCGGCGAAATGATTTCGCTTACCGCCGTGGAGCTCCGCATTGCCGAATCGAAAATCCTCGACAACATGGAATTCGCCGTGACCGCCGTCCCCGATTCGGTGAAGGGCGAACGCATCGTGCTGCTCGTGAATGGCGACTGCGACGTCGAGGAAATCTCGCGCAGGCTGCGCAAGTCCGGAATTCCCCCGCTGATGCTGCCGGGTTCCGTATTCAATGTCGAAAGCATCCCCAAGCTCGGGAGCGGCAAGTGGGATTTCAACGGCATGAAGAAACTCGCCACCGAGCTCGTGGAAAACAGGAACAAATAGCCAGTAGACGAATCTATCGCCAAATCTGCATCAAAATGCGATTTTTGAGGCATCCACACTTGACGGAAGCGCACTTATAAGATATATTTGGCATCACTTACGGGGATATAGCTCAGTTGGTAGAGCGACAGGTTCGCAATCTGTAGGTCATGGGTTCGACTCCCACTATCTCCATGAAAAGAGGACGGTTCATCCGCCCTCTTTTCTTTTCCCCAAAATCAGCATCAAATGCTGCGCTAGATGTCGAATTTCACCCCGAGTTTCACTTCGTTCACGAGGCTGTTGTCGGGGAAATAGTTCTTGAGGCTGTTGGGAAGCCAGTAATGCAGGTAGAGCTGCTCGAAGCCAACGTAAAACGTGAAAATGTTCGGGTTCCATCCGAGCGAAAGGCCCCACGAGACAGAGAACTTGCGCATTTTCTCGTATTCGCTAGACGCGCCATCCACCAGGAACGCGTACAGAAGGTTCATCTTGGATTCCAGGGAAAGCCTGTTCCGGAACCGGTACGAAATCTTCGAGCGGACCGTAGGGCCAATCCAACGGCTCATACGGTATTCCATTTCCACATCGGAAGTTTCCGCCTGCGCCATCTGTTCTAGCCAGTCGGCGTAGGCAGCATCCATATACGATTGCAGGATGCCATTCCTGGAATCGGCGCAGACTTCCTCGCCATGGTCCCTGACGCACTCCCCCCAGAAATCCGTAAAGGGGGGCATCGTCCCGGGAGGCATGCTTCCGTCGACGCACATTCCGAATTCGTTCCGCTCGCAATCTTCCGAGAGCTTGTCGACATAGCCGATGACATCGGCGAGGGAATCGGCCTCGTACTTAACACCCGCATAGACCTGGCCGTTCAGACCCAGCGGCACAGTCCGGTGCCACGTCGCATAGACGGCCGCAGTCGTATTCCCGCCCCAACGGGTATAGCCCCAAATCGCGGCTCCGATACGCTGTTTCTCGAAGCGTTTCGCATCGAACTCGAACCATAGGAACGCGGCGGGTTCAAACTTATCCATGTCGTAGATGTTGTATTCCATGCCAACATCGAGCATGAGGCTTTCCCCAACAAGGGAATACTCAATCCCGGGCACCAGCATCCAGGTACAAGTGTCCAGCACGGGGACGTTGTCCGCAAAAATGCGGTCCATCGCAAAAGAGAGGCCAAAGGAGTGGATCCAGTCGCCCACGTTCCAGTCCAGGAACGCGTTCAGCGTCAGGTAAGCATCTCCGCCATATCGGGCGCTCGAATCCGAAGCGGAAAAATCATCGTAGCGCAGGGCATAGCCGCCCACATCGCCCTGAAGACGGAACGAGACCGAACTGCCGTCACGGGAGATTCCCAGGGCATCGTAGTATTCGTTCACAATTTCGCGGATTTCGTCGGTATATTCTCCGCCGATATCGATGGCGCGTTCAAACAACGAAAGGGAGCCGGAAACATCCCCGGCTTCTTCTGCCTTCAACGCCTGATAATAAACCTCCTCCTGGGTCTCGGCCAAGAGGACAGACGAAAGCAATAGCAACAGAACTACTGCGATTTTATTCATTTCGGAGGCATCGGACCCCAGCCCCACCAAGGAAATGGCATGAAGCCGGGATTGCCCCGCATCGGATTCATTTCGGGAGAATCAGCGCGTTCCGGACGTTCAGCCTCCGGACGACGCTCGCGAGGCTCTTTTTGATGCTTTTTCCCTTCGAAGTGAGACTCTTCGTTCCGATTTTTCGAAACCTTCTGACGTATATCCTGCTTCTCGACGTTGGAACTTTCCCTCAACCTGGAGAGGATCTGTTCCCTCGCCTGCTTTCTTTCTGCACGTAGCTTTTGCCAGTCTGCACTTTCCTTAGCGCCCAAATCCGGGGTTCCTTGCGAAACTTCCGTCCTTTCGGCAGGGGTCGGAATGCTGGACTCCGGAGCAGCAAGGCCATCACGGGCGAACGAGAGCGCCGCCGCGACGAGAACCATTGATATGAAAGTCAAGCGTTTCATACTCTTTCTACTGCAAAAACCGTGCCAACATCCCTTTAGGCTTTCTTTCTAGGTTTTTTAGCCACCTATCGTCAATAATATAGATAAAATGCATCCAAAAGCAAAGTAAAAATTGATACCCATTGTCCCACCGGGTTCAAAAGTCCCGTTTTTCCAAATTACGCATCAGTTCCGGAAATCCTCTTTCTTGATACCCAGGCGCTCCATCACCTCGCGAAGCACCTTGCGGTCAATCCCGAGGATCGTGGCCGCCAGCGTGAGGTTCGCGTTGCTGTCCCGCAGGGCCCTAGAAATGACGTCGCGTTCCACGGCCTCGCGGGCTTCCTTGAGCGTGCGGGGGCTTTCCTTCGTCTGCTCCTGCAGGTCGTCGAGTCCCAGATCCTTGGGCTGGATGACCCCGTGGACCGCCTGGACAAGCGCCTTCTGGATGCGGTTCTCGAGTTCGCGGACGTTTCCCGGCCAATGGTAGCCGAGCAGCGCCTTCTCGGAATTGCGGCTTAGCTTGAACTTTCCGCGACCGTATTCAGCGCCATACCTGCGAATAAATTCTTCGGCCAGGAGAACCACGTCCTGTCCGCGTTCACGCAGGGGCGGAATCGAGAGGGGCATCACCTGGATACGGAAGTAGAGGTCCTCGCGGAACTTCTTTTCGCGCACGGCCTCTTCCAGGTCCACATGTGTCGCGGAGATGACGCGCACGTTCACCGGGATTTCGCGGTTATCGCCCACGCGCGTGATATGCTTTTCCTGCAGCACGCGCAACAGTTTCACCTGCATGTTCAGCGGCAGGTCGCCGATTTCGTCGAGGAATATGGTGCCGCCGTCGGCTTCCTCGAAAAAGCCCTTGCGAGAATCGATGGCACCCGTGAACGAGCCCTTCGCATGCCCAAACAGGAGCGATTCGATCAGGTGTTCCGGGATGGCGCCGCAATTCACCGCAATGAACGGGCGTTCGGCGCGCGGGCTCTGCCTGTGGATGAACCTCGCGAAAACTTCCTTGCCCGTACCCGTCTCGCCACGGATAATCACCGGGAGCGGGAGCGGTGCGAGCTTTTCGGCCAAGGCGACAAGTTCGGACATCGCCGGGCTCGAATACACGATTCCATCCTTGCGGACAACGTTCTTCAAAACGTCTAGGGATTCCTTGTCGCGCAGGCGGTCGTAGGCCGCAAACGCAAACTTTTCGCAGACAGCGACAAACGAATCAAACAGTTCGCTGTCTTCATCGGTAAAGGGTTCCTTGCGGGCGGCGCGCTGCAAGTAGAGGTAGCCCGATTCGCTATCGGGAGTGCGGAAAGGCGACACCATGATGCTCGTGAGCTGGTTTTGCACAATCGACTTCGAGAGGTCCGCCCCATCGTCGTCGAGCTGGTTCCACACCACCGCCTTGCCTTCGCTTTTGGCCTGTTTCACCGCCGAGATAGAAATGGATACCTGTTCCGGATTCGAGAAGTGGAGCGGAGAATCGCCGGCGATATCAAGGACACCGGCATCCGCATGCAGCACACCCTTCGCGACCGAAAGTATCTTCGGGAAGAGCTCTTCCGGCTTGTCCTCGTCGAGAAGCGTCTTCACCACATCCAGCATTTTCTCTGTTGCAAGCATCGATTCCGATTTCATAAACATCCTTTCCTTATTCTTCGCCGTCATTCGTTCCCGGAACCGGCAAGGATTCCAGGACAGCCTCGGGCATCTTTTCGAAAGGTTCCGGGGATTCCGCTTCCGGAACCTCGGTCTCAAGAGCCCTCGACTTTTCAAGCATCCGCTTGCCCGTTTCGTCTACGGAATTACCCGCAGGCAACAGCAGCAAGAACAGAGCCATTACAGACAATATAAGAACAATCGCAGCAAGAAGCAGCGCAACTCGCCGACGCCCTGTGCGTTTGGTCACGGCAAACGCTACAGGCAAATCGCACGTTTCACCTCTATTGCAACAATTCGTTCCGATTTTTGATTCGACCGAAGCCATGAACGCCTTGCGGGTAGAATTCCAGACAACCTCGCCGCCGCATTCGGCATCGAAAGCGATTTCGAGAAGTTCGTCGAGTTCGTCGAAATCTTCCACGCGGTCTTCGGGACTAGAACGGAGCAGTCCCTTCCACAGAGGTTCGAGCCTCGCTAATGTTTCTGCGCCCACGCCCTTCGCATAAAGCAAAGTCGTCGGGTCGAGACCATCCGCAGAATTCGCGGCAGCCGCATACGCGTCGAATTTTTCCGCCGAAAGCAGCGGTTCCCCCGCGAGCCAGCAATACAGGAGCATGCCCAGGCTGTAGAGGTCGCTCTTTTCCGTGGCGGGCTTCCCCTGAAAGCGTTCCGGAGCGGCAAAGGCGGGAGCACCGGGACCGACTATTCCGCAGTCGATAACGACGGGTTCGCCGTCGCGACCGAAAATCACGTTCGAGGGGTTCAGGTCGCCATGATGGACACCCTGCCTTGCAAGGTCCGAAAGGGTCCGCGTCACCTTCCGCAAGGAATAGAGCGCGACCGCAGGCGGCAGCGGCGCGACGGCATCCGATTCCGCGCCTTCGATAAATTCGTAGACCAGGTAGGCTCGACCCTCGCGCACCCCCGATTCAAAAATCCTGTAGGCACCGGGGAAACGGCCACGCAGCAGGACTTCGACCGAGCGACTGTCGATGCGGACGCCTTCCGCATACCACTTCAGGACAAAAGAACGTCCGCCGGAATTAAACTTGTAAATCCGGGCCTCGCCGCCTTCGTGCAGGAGGGTGCATCCGCAAGCATCGTCGAGTACGCTCATAGTTCCCCGGATTGGACCATGGCCTTGAGGGAATCCTCGGCGACACGCGTCCAGCGTGCAAGAGCGGCATCCTTAGGCAGGGCCTCGTGCCCCATCGACCAGATATCCCAGGCCGATTCCACATCGTGCTCTTCCCAGTAGATATTTCCGAGGTTCAGGTACGCAGACGCGAATTTCGGTTCCTTCGTCACGATGTAAACGTAAATCTTTTTGGCTTCCTCCACGCGGCCCTGGTTTGCAAGAATCAGAGCCTTGAGGTTATAGCTGAAGTAGTTCGCCGTATCGAGCAGGATGGAATGGTCCAACAGCGGCAGCACGTTCGTGCGGGAATCCTCGGCAAGGGTCGCACGGGCAAGGTAGAAGAGTCCCGTCGAGTAAGCGGCGTCAATGCGGCCGCTGCTATCCACCTTCGAGAGGATGCGGAACTCGTTCACGGTACGTTCCCAGAGGTCGCGGGTCGATCCCTTGAGCCTCTCCTTGTCCTCGGCGATAGCGTAGTACGCAAGGGCCAGGCCGTAGCGGGCATCGCGGTCGGCGGGTTGCACGTCGAGCGCCTTCGAAAAGTTCAGGACGGCACGGTCATAGTCGCCGATGCGGAGCGCCTCATTCCCGCGCTTCACGTCATCTTCGACGCATGCACAAAAACAGACTGCGATAGCCAATACCGCAATCAGACGTCCCAACTGTAGAAAACGCCCTGTCATACCCCCAAAATACATTAAAATTTCGGATTTTTTCGATTTTTCTAAAAAAAAACGCCCGTAAACAAAGTTTTTCGGCAATTCCATAGAAAAAAAGAAATCCCCGCCGCAAAAGGCAGGGATTCCGAAACATTTTCAAAGTAGAATTACTTTTCGATGTCGTACTGAGCAACGAGGTTGCCTTCAGCGTCGAGAGCGCGGACGACGTTTTCGTCGCGCTGGAGCGTGAGGTTAGCCTTTTCGCCAGCAGCGGTGGTCACTTCGACAGACATCGTGCCATCGGCGTTCTTCACAGCGGCGATGGAGTTGCCCTGAGCATCCTGCTCGAAGTAGGAGTCACCAGCAGCGAGCGGGTTGGAGCCAGTCCAGAATTCGACAGTGTTGAGGACGAGGCCGTCGATGAGGCCCAAGCAAATCCAGTAAACACCGAAGATGTTGAGGATGAAGTGAACGATGGAATTGAGCCACTTGTTACCAAGCGTGCCGTTCCACTTGTGAAGCTTTTCGAAGCAAGCGTTGCTGCCATAGCAGCCGGTGAGGGTGATGAGGCTTGCGCAAATGAGGGTAGCGATACCTTTTTTCATTTTATTTACTCCTTAAGGATTGAGTTCATCGTTTTTTACGACTATGGGAAAATATAACTAAAAAAACATCTTATTGCGGGAAAAATACGATATTTTTTTGCAACACTTTGACAAGCGTCACAGCGTCCGGAATGAGCGGAAAACGCTCCAACTTCTTGATATGAACCCATTTAGCATCATCGTAGCCCGAAAGCACCATGGAAAAATCGGGGCATTTTACCCTAAAGGCGTGCACCCGGACGCCCCGGGCGCAAACCGAATCAAAGGCCCCCAAACAGCCAAATTTTTCCAAATTCAGCGAAAGTCGCTCAAAAAACGACCTTTCGAGGCTCTCTTCGAGGGTCTCCCCGGCATCGAGAACCGCAGTCGGGAACTCCCAGCGACCCGCATAGGGCCCCCCTTGAACCCTCTTACAGATAAGGATATTTTCGCCGGACACGGCTATTCCACAAGCAACATGCATCTGCTCCCCTTTTTTCAATTTTTTGCCAAGGAAAATACAAATTATTTGTTATTTTGAAAAGGACTTTTATTCAAAATCACTTTTTTTGTCTTTTTGGGGTACAGTCAAGGAGTTTTTATGTCATTTTTCACAAGGACGCTCGCCATCGCGGCAGCTCTTTCCGCATCCGCCGCTTTTGCCACCGACACACTCTCGGTATGGATCATGCCCAACGGCGCCTCCCCGCAAGAAAAGCTGGAACAGCAGCTCGCCAAGTTCACCGAGGAGACGCACATCCCCGTCCAAGTCCAGGTTCTCGACTGGGGCGAAGCCTGGAACCGAATCGCATCCACCCTCGAGACAGGCAAGGGCGCGCCCGACGTGCTGCAGCTCGGCACCTCGTGGATTCCCTATTTTGCCTCCCGAGGCGAAATCAAGCCCCTCAACCCTTACCTGGGCAAGATTATGCCCGACAGGTTTGTCGCGGCAAGCTGGGGCACCACGCACATCGATGCCGACACCACCATCTATTCCGTTCCCTGGTTCATCGACATCCGCCCCGTCCTCGCCAACAAGCGGATCCTCAAGAAATACGGCATCGGGAAAGATGACATCGCCACCTACGAAGGCTTTTCTGCGGCGATCGCCAAGGTGAACCAGGGCAGGGAACTGCTCGAAGACGGAGCCAAGGTCCGCGGCTACGCCTTCCCCGGCAAGAGCGACTGGAACATTCCGCACAACTTCGCGCCCTGGGTCTGGAGCGAAGGCGGAGACTTCATCGCCAAAGACAACGACGGCAAGTGGCAGGCGAACATCCTCACCGAGCCCACGCTGAAGGGTATCGCCAAGTACCTGAACTTCATCCTCGACACTCTAGTCTCTAGCGAAACACTGCAACTCAACACGGCTCAAATCGCCCAGCAGTTCAACAACGGCGAACTCGCCTTCATCGTGAACACCGCCGAAATCGTGATGCAGACACGGTTCAACGGTTCCATGGGAGGCCTTTCGAATGCGCGTATCGGAGCGGACAGCGTCACCGTATTCCCCATCCCGAAGGGAGCTGCCGGAAGCATCAGCTTTGTCGGCGGATCGAACCTCGCCATCCCGGCAAAGAACAGCAATCCAAACGCACTCAAGCTACTCCTGTACCTCACCAATGACGCAAACCTCGATGCCTACACCAAGCAAATCGGGTTTTTGCCCCCATCCAAGACGGTCCTAGAATCCTGGGCCGACGACGAAGCCTACGGCGAACTGGTCCACCTCCTCGAAAACGGTCGCACCTACACCGCCATTCCCGAATGGGGCGACATCGAGCAGGCGCTCGTCTCCATGTTCAGCGCCGTGTGGGAACTGCTCGAGATTCCCGCCCTCTTCTCCGAGGAAAAGCTCTACCAGACATTCAAGGACTACACCGACAACATCAACAACCGCCTAGGCTACACGCCCACGAAAACGATGACTTTCGCCGAATTCCAGGAAATCTGGAAAAGGGCCAAGCAAGCCGGCAAAAAGCAGGTATCCCCAAAGAACGACGCGAAAGACGGAAGCGGATTCAATCCCACGGTGTTCATTTTCTTTTTCGTCCTGGTCATCAGTTTCCTGTTCTCGTACACGCGAAAAAGGAAGCAATAACCGATTTCCGCATGGATTAGGCCTATGAGCAAGACGAAGACAGCGAAAGTAACCAAGTTCTCGAAGAGTATCATTCTCAAGAGCATCTTGCTCTTGACTTTTGCGATGGTGCTCATCATCACTGGCGGCACCTACATTTCCTCGAGCAGGCAAATGCAATCGACCCTCGCAGGCGCATTCGAGACAAACTACGTGCAGCTCCAGCAGATGGCGACCGTTGTCCACAACGAACTCCTGCAGTTCGGCAACCAGCTTTCGCTGCTCGCAAAGACATCCGAAATCCGCAGCATGGATCCGACTGTATCGGCCGGCTACCTCAAGAGCTACAACATCTCGCCGCTGTTCACTTCGGGCGAGCGCGTTTCGCTGTTCGACCGCAAGGACAGCCTCATCAGCGACAATTCCATGGTGGGCGCAACCGCCGTCGCCAAATACCCTGTCGATCTTTCGAAGCTCACCCCGCACCGCATCCACGTGTCCCGCTGGTACCGCGACCCCGACAACATGAAGCCCAAGTGCGCCTTCGCGACCGTCGTCGCCGATGCCGCCAAGGGAAACGGCAGCCTCGTCGCCAGTTTCTCGGCGCAAAGGCTCTGGAAGCTACTTGCCGAAAACAAGGTCGGCAAGAATGGCTACTTCGTCGCCATCAACGGCCAGGGCGAAATCCTTTACCATCCCGACCTCGAAACCTGGCTTGACGGGCACCACAAGATTTCGGAGCTCGGAATCGAGGCTTTCGACCCGAAGACCTTCGAGATATCGACAGCCACGTTCCTCAGGCTCAAGGACGGCGAGTCCTACCTTTCGACATACCACTACGACGCCACCTACGACATCGGGCTTCTTTCTCTGCTACCCAAGGCTGAAATCGACGCGCAGGTGACATCCATCAGGCTTTCGAGCCTCATCATCCTCGCCGCAAGCTTCATCGCAATCTTGCTCATCGCCTTCTGGATGTACCGGACACTCGCCGTCCCGATGAAAAAGCTCATCGTCCACACCATCAAGATTGCGAACGGCGACCTTTCTAGCGAGGACATCGACCTCGGCAACCGGCAAGACGAAATCGGCATCCTCACCAAGCATTTCAACGACATGAGCCGGACCATCAACCGCCAAATTCACGAACTGAACGCTCACCGCGAACTGCTCGAACAGGAGGTCCAGGCCCGGACCAAGGAACTGGAAGAGGCGAACAAGAAACTCGACCTGATTTCGAGGACCGACGAACTCACCGGGCTTCCGAACCGGCGCGACATGCTGCGAACCATCGACAACGAAATAGGACGCGTGGCAAGAACCCGCAAGTCGTTCTGCTTCATCTTTATCGACATAGACCACTTCAAGGAGGTGAACGACACTTACGGGCACGCCTGTGGCGACGAAGTGCTAAAAGCCGTATCGCACACCATCCGCGGGATGCTCCGCAAGTACGACGTCATCGCGCGCTACGGAGGCGAGGAATTCCTCACGCTGCTTCCCGAGACCGACCTTGCCGGAGCGGCCATCGTTGCCGAACGCTTCCGCAAGAAAATAGAGAACATGACCGTCGAATACGGGAAACTCTCCATCAAGGTGACCATCACGCTCGGAGTCGCGCAGTTCGACGCAGCCCTCGGCGCCGACAAGAGCATCCAGATGGCAGACAAGGCCCTGTACGAAGGCAAGGAGAGCGGCCGCAACAGGGTGGTGCTCTGGCAACCCGAAAAAGACGCAGCAAACGCCGCCAAGCAACACGAGCAAAACGCCTAAAGCAAAAAAGCAACAAAAAAGCCCGCCAGTTCAAAACTAGCGGGCTTTTCATCGGGATGACTGAATTCGAATCAGCGACCTCTTGAACCCCATTCAAGCGCTCTACCAGGCTGAGCTACATCCCGAGGTCTCTCGTAAGAGTATGCCAAAGTTAGTTAAACCTCGGCATTTTTTCAAGGCAAAACAGCGAAAAAAGCGAAATTATCGCCAATTCGGGGCCGGACTACTCGTTCCAGTAGCCCACGATAAGCACTTCCGGAGTCGCCTTCGGATACTTCTTGCTCTTGAATGAAACAATCTTCCTGATGCTCTTCTGCTTTAATTCCCAGCCCTCGCGAGTGAGCCCCTTCGTCGAGAGAGTCACCTTGATTCCGGGAACCTTGCCGCCTTCCTTGATCTTGTCGAGCTTGTCGACATTGAGCATCACGGGTTTCGACTTCATTGCGAACTGCTTCGCCGATTCGGGCGAAAGTTCTATGTCAGGGCGGGCCTTCTTGTCGGTCTCCCACACGTAAAACGTCCACTCGCGCTTCTCGCCTGCCTTGTAGAAACCGGCATCGAAAAGTTTCTCGCCGAAGAACACGGGAGCCTTCACCACGCCGGAGAGCTTTGCCGTGTAAGGTTTGCCTCCCGCAGTCACCAGTACGACCGTCGGATCAATTTTTCCGTCCATGCCGGCAAAATCCATGTCGAATTCGATAGTGACAGCCGCTTTCGGGGCAATTTTCTGCGGGAACTTGAAATTCGACATGCCGATGCCCTGTCCGAACACGTTTTCGAGCACAATCTCTGCACCCGTGGTGTTCGCGCCCTGCAGCACGTAGTGTTTCTGGTCGCCCTGGGCAACCTCGCCCATCGGGTAAACCTCGGGAACAAAGCGGATGGCCTCGTCGGCAAAGGAGGCTGCGGCAAAAGCGAGCGCCGCGATGAATGCGGATTTCAAAATCTTTGATGTCATGGGCAAGAATATAGCAAATTCAACGCAGGGGCTGCCCGTGCGGAGAAGCAGGCTTTTGCGGGTGGAGATTGGGAGGGGAACGCGACTTTCGAAATAGCCACGAGGAGTCTGGAAATAGCCACGGGGCTCGAAAATAGCCGCCGGAGGGCTGAAAATAGCCGCCGGAGGGCTGAAAATAGGACTAAACGGCATCTTTTCGCCCATTTAGTCCTATCGCCACTTTGACTGCGACGACCTCGGTAGGACTAAACCACAATTTCACCCCCGTTTAGTCCTACCAACCTGCAACTTCAAAAAAATTTTCAACCTCTTTCAGCAAAAAATCAGAGGATTGCGGGGATTCTGCATACGAAAATGGAGGGAGGAGCGCCCGGAAATAGGACTAAACCACAATTTCACCCCCGTTTAGTCCTATTTTTCCAGGTAACGGCCCAACCACTGGTCTGCGGGCTCCATATTTTATACATTACACCCAACACCATTAATCTGAGGGGAAAAAATGGACTATCATATACCCGAGCTGATTTCCAGGGAATCGCTTTCGCTCCAGATGGCCGCGCGCCTGCAGGAGTTGCAAGCCCTCCGCAGCGAAAAACAAAAGGCCCTAAGAAATGCACCCAAAGGGCGGCTTAGAATTTCAACAAGCAAGAGCGGCCATTCGCATTTTTACCTTGTAAGCAACAGCAACCTCAACGGAGTTTACGTTCCCGAAAAAGAACTCCGCAAGGTTCAGGCTGTCGCCCAAAGGGATTATAACAAGGCTATTCTATCGGCAACCATACGTGAAATCGAATTGCTGGAAAAATTTGCCCAGAAATACAACGGCACCGAGATTGAGGACATCTACAACGCCCTAAATCCAGCCCGCAAGAGACTAGTCGCTCCGGCGATATTGCCCGATGCAAAATACGCCGAACTCTGGCGGAACCTCCCATACAAGGCAAAATCCTTCGCAGAAGACACTCCGGAAATTTATACCTCAAGAGGCGTGAGAGTCCGGTCGAAGTCCGAGGTCATCATCGCCGATTCTCTAGATAGTGAAGGAATTCCCTTCCGGTACGAATTCCCACTTACAGTCAAGGGCATGGGCACACTGCATCCGGATTTCTATTGCTTGAACATTCGCTCCCGCAAGGAACTTGTATGGGAACACTTCGGACTGATGGACAATCCGGAATACGCGTCCAACGCCGTCAAAAAAATCGAACTCTACGACAAATCCGGCTATACGCTCGGCGAGAAACTCATCGCAACATTCGAAACATCGACCACCCCGCTTAACGCGAAACATGTAAGGAACGTCATTCGAAAATTCCTGAAGTAGTTTCACTTCAGCCGCGCCCTGAGCGAATCAATTTCGGCCTGTTCCAGGCCAAGCGAAAGCAGGTACTTCTCGGTGGCGGCCGCCAAATCAGCATTCTCGAAATCGGAGATGTCGACTCCCTCCACCTTATACGCATTCCGCATGAGCCTCACGATTATCGCCTGAATGAGTTCCGCCTGCTTCGCGGTCAAGGCAACCTGCCTGCCGCCACTCACGCTATAGAAATTCCTGTGCGTTGCAACGTAATCTGCCTTGATTTCTTCGGCGGTCGCTCCCATCAGGGCCTCTAGCACGGCTATCGAGAACCCGGTGCGGTCCATGCCGTACGTGCAGTGCCACAGGTACGGGCTATCATGCTCTATCATGTAACGGAGCCCCTTCACGAAGCCCTCCTTGAACGGCGTGTTTGCAAAGCCCGGCAGCACATCAAGGTAAACAATGTTCCGCGTCGCATAATAGGACTGCGCAAAGCCGTTGTACGATTCCGCATATTCCTCGCTATTAGCAAGATTCACGAAGGTCTTGACTCCCGCGACCGCCGCAAGTGAATCCGCATACTTGTTGCGCCCAATCGAGGGGTCCACCGGGCTCGACGAGCGGTAAAGCCGACCCTCGCCCATTCCCGTCGTACGCACCATCCTGAAATTCGCAAAGTCCGCGACGGAAAGCTCCGGATACGCCTCAATGGAATAGGAAATTGCAAGTGAGTTCAAGTTTCCCAAATGTTCCGCATATCCGCCCTTCTCCTTCATCCGGATGGCAACTTCTATCGGGAATTCTGCACCACGCCCGAGACCAATGACCTCCGCCATCTGTCCATAACGGGCTTCAAGCTTGAGATAATTCAGTCCCGAGGAAACATACAAAAAGAATTCGCCCGGAAACACATCGCCATAGCTCGCAACCACGGGAACGTCCAGCGTATCGTACCCAGGCACCATTACTGAAACAACGTCCCCGTAATCGAACTTGGTCAAGAACGAATCCGCGACAATATCGATATTCAACGACCCAAAGGCAAACACCTCGAAAGTATCCGTTACCAGAGCAACAACCGACACGGTTTCCGAGGCATCTGAAGAACTCGAGAATTTTATTGAAGAACTTGACGAAACTACAAACGATGAACTCGAAAAGGTTTCTGACGAAGAATTTTCTTCCGAAACATCGGCAAGGGAACTATAAGAATTGCTACAGGCGACAAGGCCGAGAGCCATCACCAATACGAATGTCACGAGGCGTAAAAACTTATAGAGCATACCAAGCACAACTATACAATTTTTTACAAGGCTGTGCGAAGGCGCGCCCCAAAACAAGAGCGTCAACGCGTTAAAGAACAAAGTAATTCACACATTTCGGCGTAGCTTTCGACCACATTCTCCGGGGCAAGCGGGAGCAAGTTTACCGGCTTTCCGAACCCGCAGAGGAGCGTAACGCAGTCGACACCGGCGTTGCGGGCAGCAAGAATATCCGGTTGGTCATCGCCCACCATCACGGTTTCGGCGGGAGAAACCCCTGCGGATTCCATGATTTTCAACAGGCCCGCGGGACTAGGCTTGCGTTCGGGCGTGGTGTCGCCGCAGAGCACGAATTCAAAGCGATCGCGAAGGTGGAAATGTTCCAGCAACTTGAATGTCGGACGCTCCGGCTTGTTGGTAAGCATGGCCACGCGGGCAGTCGTATTACGCAGGAATTCGACAACGCCCGGATTCGGAAGCGTGCGCTCGGTGCAGTGTTCCCAGTAAAAATCCGAATAGACCTTGTGAACCATTTCGACTGTAACGCCCGTGCGGGCAATGTTTTCCGGGAGGGCCGCCTCCCCCATGCTCCGCTCGATCAGCTTCATGGAGCCGTTCCCGATAAAGGTCCGTACGCGCTGCTCGTCATGTTCCGGCAGGCCAAAGTGGCGCAGCGCAAAATTCACCGCCACAGCAAGGTCGCCGAGGGTGTTGAACAGCGTGCCGTCCAGGTCAAAAACAATCAGGGATTTGTGGTGAAGCATGGCGGAGCCAAATTTAGGAATCTTTTTTACCGCAAGAATTCCATTTCCACAAGAAAACGGTAAAAGCAAAGCGCCGACACGCCCAAGATGAACACAAGCACGATTACGAACTGCACCGGGTGCTCCCGGAAACTGTAATCCGCCTTGCCGTAAGAGAACTGCCCGCGAACAATCGCACTGATGAAAAGCGCCAAGAAGATTAGTGCTAGCAGAAGGGACATTGAATTACGCGTTATCGGGACATCAATAGTAGCTTGTTATTCCCTTGAAGGCCGTCGTTGTCGAAGCGGACGGTGGGATTTTTGCCGCTCTTGTAGGCATCTTCGCTTTCGTAGAGGGAATGGGCTACAGAAACGCCAGGCTGCGTCGCGAGATTTTTCTCGCCTGCCGGAACCGCGCCACCAAACGAGAACTGCTGCGAAGCGCCGTCTTTGAACGTTCCCTTGGGAATGCGGATGGTTTTGCCCAACTGCGCGATGGACGCTCCCGTGCTATCGACGAATTCCGCCACTAGATACACATCGAAGAAACAGGGCGCCACGCCGGTGTTCTTGACGGTAATGTTCAATGTGTTCGTCGCAACATCGCCTGCGGCGGTGTCGGCGGCCGTAACCGTCTGCAGTTCCGCACGCGTCACGGTAAAGTTGTAGCCGATGACCTTGCTCATGGAATCCGCGAGTGCCTTGTTGTCCTTATAGAAATAGTAGCCACAGTCGTTATCCTGGTCCAGCACATAATAGGTCAGGTGCGCCGTGGTAATCGCATCCACCCAGCGTTCCGCAGTCCACTTCTGGCTACCTCCGGGAATCAGGTCGTCGTAGGTCAGCATCGTCTTGTAACCGGCGATATTCTCGGCGATAGTCGGGAGGTTCGCGTTGTATGCCCGCAGCAAGGTATCGGGCCTGCCGGGAATGCCGATGAACCCGTCGTCGCGCTTGGTAATGCCGAGGTCGAGCGCATGCGTATAGACATCGCCAA
>NZ_DFLC01000018.1:0-257 GCF_002374005.1 Fibrobacter sp. UBA3629
TACATCTTCTTGAAGGCATCCCAGTTTTCACCCCAGGCATTCCAGTAGTGCACCGTATTTTCGCCACCGAGCGTTTCCACGGAATAGCCGTCGGCACGCAGGTACCACATGTCGCCACCGTTCCTAAAGACGAGCACCCAGTTGTTCCAGTTTTCGGCTCCGCTCTTTACCTTGTTCCTGAATTCAAATTCCGCGACAAAGTTTCCGCTTACCTTCACGGACTCAAATTCGTCATAGGCATCCCATGCCGTGCTAAA
>NZ_DFLC01000018.1:460-48774 GCF_002374005.1 Fibrobacter sp. UBA3629
TGGTCAAGCACCACGCCCTCGTAGACAGTTCCACCCAGAGTGAGCGTCACGTAGCTCCGGCCCTTCGCATAGTCGTAATCCCAAGTTCCCGTGTAGGCGCCTGTCACCGTACCGTCGGCATTGAGCTGCATGTTCTGTTCCTGGTTCACCGCCACGGAATCTTCCCAGGTCTGCGGGTTGTTCCTGGGCGGGTTATGCATAATCACCTTGTACGGGCCCGCGATATCGCTGCGGTCGAGCGCACGCGCCGGTAGCCCGTAACCCTCGTGATACTCAAAAGGTGCCGCCACAATCCAACCCATCCTGTTAAAGAACAGCTGGTGAGTCTCGACATTGTGCCAACCCGTATGGTTGTTGAACTTGCGGTGATAAACCAGATACATGCCGCCATCGTCGTCGCGCAACAGCGAATTGTGCCCATCCGCAATTTCGGCCCGGTCTTCGGCCCAGAAACTCCAGCGGTAATTCGCGACAATCGGGAATCCGCGGTCGGTATTGCCCCAATAGTTCAGGATAAACTTTTCAAAAATCGCAGGAGTCCCATCCACATCGACATAGGGCCCCTTCACGTCCTTGCTGCGGAACACGCGCATGGTGTAGCCGCCCTCGGGCGAATAGAACCCGTAACTCACGAACAGGTAGTAGTAGCCATTGCCATCCGCATCCTTGAAATACTGGATGTACGAACCCTCGCCACTCACATAATAACCGCCACCCACGTGGATGCCCATGTAAGGGTCCTCGAGCATCGAAGTCCCGCTCCACTTGGCAGCGCCATTGTTCCCGTACTTGTACGAATAGTCCCTGAGACCGGTAGACTCATCGAGCTTGACCAAGAAAAGCCCGCCGCTCCACGAACCGTACAGGAGCCACAGGTTTCCGTCCTCGTCGTAGAACACGTTCGGGTCGATGCAGCTGGAACCATAGCCGCCATCCCACTTGCCCAAATTAGTGACACCGTTGTTCGCGATATAGTAACGCTCGTCGATTGTCGAAGAACCGGTCACCTTCGCGTAGTCGGCATTGGCGGCAGAACCCGCCGTCTGCTTGTCCATCCCGCCGTAGACGACCGCACCCTTGTACTCGTACGGCCCCTCGATCTTGTCGGATATCAGGAGTACAATGGAACTTTTCCAGTCCTCGCCCGCCATCGAAAAGTACAGGCACCACTTTTTCAGCTTCTTGTTCCACACGATATCGGGCGCCCACAGGTTCCCCTTGGCGGTCGCGGAATTCGTATGTTCCGCATAGTCGGCTTCCGCCTTGAACACGCTGTAGTAATCGTCCCTGGCCTCGTTGCCAGTGACATACACCTTGCCGTCCCTCGAAAGCTGCGGCGTAAACGGGGTCCAGTCCAGCATATCGCGGGAATATGCCGCCCCGTTCATGGTCCCGAATATGTAATAATACTTCGTCCGCGACTTGGCCGCATCGTTTTCAGGATACGAATTCCCGCCCGCGTCCTTATAGACCACAATGACGGAAGGATCGTGAACGGCGACCGAGGCCGCAAATGCGGCAACAGCCGCGAGAGATAAGGCGACACACGCCGCCCTGAATGTTTCCAATACACCCATACCACACTCCTTTCCAGAGAATATATAAAAAATCTACACTTTTTGCAATTAAAAGTCAATAGTTTTACAATATTTTAGAATAATATGATGAGGTTTTAACAACACTTTGCTTAAAAAAAGTCTACATTTCGCAAGATGCACCACGAAAGGCGCCTTAAACGCCCGTTTATTCCCTTATAACCGCATATTGCAGGGCGTAGAAGAGCCGCATCCAGTTGTTGGACTGCGTACCATCGAAGAAGAATACCTCGTCGACACCACCGCGGATACCGCCATAACCGATTGTGGGGTTGAATGCGGCAGCAAAGCCTTCGCCCGAATCAAACTGCCTGGATTCCAGCAGCGTTCCGTCAATGAACGTGGTTACGCTATCGCCGTGAATCTTGAACGAGTAGTTATGCCACTTACCGTCGAGCACCCCGTTTGCGCGGCCGAACAGGGCGTTATACGCCCCCGTCCTGGTATCGAGCCTGAGGTTCACCGCACCCGTAGCACCGCGCTTCTGCAGTGCAAAACCCGTACTGTCATTCTTGGCAGAAATAATTTGCGCGTACTCGCTCACCTGCATGGAATCGATATTGAACCAAATGGAAAGCCCCATGTAGTTGCCGTCTTCGGAGAAGGGCTTGAAATCGGGAATGTAGAACCAGTTGTCGGTAGAATCCACCCAGCGTGAATTGCCGAGCACAGACGCAAGCTCGTTGCCGGTGGCGAGCGCCGCTTCGGACGGCGCAACAGAATCAAAATGCTCCACATAGCGGGCCAGAGCCAAATCAATACGGTCGCTGGACTGGCACGATTCCACGATGTCAAGGGAAATCGCGCCATTCTCGTCGAAGGCTACCCGCGGCAGCACGCCCCAATAAACAGCGGAATCAGAAGCCTTTGCCGTGGGGGCGTCCGCAAGTTCGGCGCGGCTGAGACGCACCATGTTGCCGTCAGCATCCAGCAGGCAGGGATTCTTCACATCCGGGAGCCGGACCGCGAAAGGCATATCCTCAAACACTTCATCCGACGAGGCCAAATCCACAAAACCCTCAGGAAGCACGAGCGCGACAGCGCCCTTGAATTCCGCATCCAGTGCACGGTCGATATTCGTGGAATTTTCCTCGACGCTCCAGGATACCGCCACGGAACGCACGTCACCCTCCAGAGGGTGCACCGAAACGGATTCGTAATCGCCCACGGGCAGGCTATCGAGCGACATCACGCCCGACGCGCACTCAATCGAGGTCGCCACATGCCTGTAGTCCACCGTATCTACATACAAAGTATCGCCTACGGTATCGGCGTTGGCCTTGAACACCACGACGGTATCGCCCACGACAACATCCAGGTTCTCGACAGAAACAAGAATCCGCGCAACGCCCTTGTTACCGGTATTTGTCTCGATAAGGATTCCCGCGGAATCCGTAGAAGACGTATTGCTGCAGCCCGCAAAGAAGGCGAGCACGCACACCGCGGCAAAAGCGAACGCGAGTCGCCCCGCATCAAAGATATTCCTAAAGCATCCCATAAACGCCTTCCTCCCTACGCCTCGCCCGTTCCGGACGGTTTATTGTTTTCGCGGATGTTGCTGAACACGTGCAGGTTCACATGTTCCACGACGGTCGGCGTCTCGTTATCGGCCATCACGATCTGGCGCACCTGCGCCTTGAATTTTTCGGCAGCCTTCTCGACCTTCGCCTGCGCGGATTTCGACACCGCGAACGTGAACGTGGTCATGTCGCGGGACTCGCTCCCTTCGGATTCCAGCGCCAGCTTCGAAAGTTCCAGGCACTGCTTCTGGAACTGGAGCACCATCTGGCTCTTGCTCTGCTGCACCGTGGCAAGGCTATCCTTCGTCGGCTTCCAGAACCCGCGTTCGTCCTTGCGCACGAGCGACATCTTCTGCATGAGTTCAAGGCTTGCCTTCAGGCGCTTCTCGGATACAGGCGGGAAAATCTTCGCCGCAAGTTCCGATACGTCGTCGCCCACATCCATCACCTCGAGAATCGCGTAGACAGTACTATTATACCAGTTGCCAAAGAACTCGTAGCTGTCCGGGTCCACAATCGCCTGCGGGTTCTTGTTCAGGCGCATCATGGCATCAAACGCCGCTTCGCGCACCTGGGCAGTCTTCCCCTGGTCGAAATCGACCATCGCCTCGAAATACCTCGCCTCGTTCCCCTTGAGCCCGATAACGTTTATAAAACGCTCGCGCATGTTGTCGGTCACGCGCTTGCCCTGCACCACGTCGTTGAAATAGCTGCGGGTATTCGGGAGCCCCAGCAAGTTGCAGAACTCAGTACGCGAAAACGAAGGCTCCGCCGCCTGACGGCGCTCCTGGTATTCGGCCAGGAACTTGCGGAACTTGGTAAACTCGAAAATGTTTACGAAGGTATTCATGATATTAAATATACATAAAAATGTAGTACATAGTATAGTAAAAACAAAAATATATGTTATTTACCCATTTTTTTGCTAAAAATTGAGAATTATTTAATTTTTTTCTTGCATTTTATAAATTTTTATAGTACATTTTGTAGTACATTGACGATAAAAAGGTAGTACACTACGTAGTATCGTCATCAGGGATGTTAAAAAAATCAAAAAGGAGTAACCCATGTTACGCAAGACCCTTCTCGCCACATGCATTGCCGGGGCAGGCATTGCAAGCGAATCTCTCGCCGCAGGCGAGGCTCTCGTCAAAAGGCAATTTGAATACCTGGACAGGGGCGTTGTCGCCGTACGGCAGAACAATTACAGCGCACTTGTCAGCTGGCGAAGCCTCGCCACCGACGAAAGCGACCTCGGATTCAACGTTTACCGAACAACTGACGGAAAAACCGTCAAGTTGAACCAGACCGTACTTACCAAGGGTACAAATTTCACCGACGGTACCGCCGACTTTTCGAAGGCCAACACCTACTCCGTCAAGAAGGTACTGAACGGCGTAGAACTCGGAACAAACGGCAGCTACACCATGCCCGCGAACAAGGGAATCGGAGCGTATGTCACCGTTCCCGTCCCAAATATCACATCCACCGTCCATTTCGTGTGGGTGGGCGACTTTGACGGGGATGGCGCATACGACTACCTGCTCGACCAGCCCGCACTCGACCACCAACAACTGCAGGCATACTCGAGCCAGGGAAAGCACCTGTGGACTCTTGATCTTGGCCCGAACAGCGAGAACAAGAACAACATTACACCGGGCGCATCAACGCTCGACGTGGGCATGTGGGACGGGGCAACCGTCTATGATATCGATTCCGACGGCTTTGCCGACGTTATCGTACGAATAGCCGACGGTGTCACCTTCGGTGATGGCAAAAAATTCACGCTCAGTGGAACGAACGCCCAGGCCATAGCCGTCCTGGACGGGCGTACCGGCGCACTGAAAACATACGCTCCTGTCCCCGATGACTACATCTCGATCGGTCCGATGGCCTGCATGATGGAAATCGCCTATCTCGACGGAAAAAATCCGAGCGTCGTCACGTGGATAAAGAACAGGAATGCGGACAAGAGCTTCAACAGCATGACCGTCGCCTACCGCGTCGAGAAGGGAAAGCTCACGCAGCAGTGGAAGCACGATGCGCGCAAAAGCGGCGGCGGAGCCGAAGCGCACCAGATTAGAATCGCCGATGTGGATTACGACGGCAAGGACGAAGTGTTGCACATGGGCTACGCACTGAACGGCGACGGAAGCCTGCGTTACCAGATTCCCGAAGTCGTTCACGGTGACCGCTGGTACGTAGGGGCATTCAACAAGGGCGACAAGGTGATGATGGGCTACGGAATACAGCAGGACCATCCGAAAAACCTGCTCGAATACTACTACAACGCCTCCACCGGCAAGGTCATCTGGACCCACTACGGCGACGAGTCCTGCGCAGGCCAGTGCGACGTCGCACGCGGGAACATCGGTGACATCGACCCCGATTACGACGGATTCGAAGTCTGGAGTTTCCAGGGAACCTACAACGGCGTCACCAACAAACTTATCGCCAGCAACTACCTGTACCCCGTACTCCGCTACTGGTGGGACGGGGATCTCGCGGCAGAAAGCTACAATGACGGAAAAATCGAAAAGTGGGATTACAAGAACAAGTCGGTTGGCCGTGTGGCAACCACATGGAAAATCTACGGCAGCAGCGGGAGCGAGAGGGGCGTGGGAATGTTCCACGGGGATATCTTCGGTGACTGGCGCGAAGAATCAATCCTCGTGAACTACGACACGAAGGAACTCGTGATATTCACGACAGACATCGCAAGCGAACACCGCTTCTACTCGCTGATGCAGAACCCCTGCTACCGCATGGGGACTACTGCGAAGGGCTATGTGCAGGCAAGCATGCTCGACTACTTCCTCGGCTACGGCATGGACATGCCCCCGAAACCGGATATCGAGATTGTCGGAGGACTACGCGAAGAATCCTTCGCCGACGTCAACTCCTCAAGCGCAGAAATCGTCGGGCCACAGTCTTCCAGCGCAGCAGAAGGCATATCTTCCAGCGCGGAAGGAACCGAGGGCACCACCGCCGTCGAATCCTTGACACCGCGCAACGCAATTAGCGGCCGTATCGACGGTAGCACGCTCCTTCTCAAGGGCATCGACGGCGGCGCGCACGATATCAGCATCTTCGACATGCAAGGCCACCGCATCGCGGAATTCCGCGCCGCGCAGGGGAACGAACTCCACATCACCCTGCGTCAAGGCGCCTACCTCGTCAAAGTCTCGCAAGGCAACAGGACCCTCGGGATATTCAAGGCCGTAAGGCGATAACTCTCGAAGCAACACACCTCCAAAAAATCCCCGGACACCTCGGCTGGGGATTTTAAACTTTTGAGAATGACTGCGCGGGTTTAATGCACCAAAGATGACCGCGAAGTTTACGGAACCTCAACAGAATCCAGAATCTTCTGCACGACAGTCTCGGCGGAGACTTCTTCCGCTTCGGCCTCGTAGCTCAGGATAATGCGGTGGCGGAGCACTTCCATGGCGACGGCCTTCACGTCTTCCGGCGTCACGTAGGCGCGGCCCTGGATGAATGCGTGGGCCTTCGAGGCCTGGGCAAGGCCGATGGATGCACGCGGCGAAGCGCCCACTTCCACAAAGCCCACCAAGTCGCTACGCTTGATGCTGCCCGGATCGCGGGTAGCAAGCACCAGGTTCACGATGTATTCGCGCACGCGTTCGTCCACGTACACCTGCTTCACCAGCTGGCGGGCGGCAAGGATATCTTCCTTCGTGGCGACGGCCTGCGGCTGGCGGAGTCCCGCACCGGCGACGGCATCGAGAATCTTCATTTCGTCGGCCTTGTTCGGGTAGCTGACCTTCACCTTCAAGAGGAAACGGTCCACCTGAGCTTCGGGCAGCGGATACGTACCTTCCTGCTCGATGGGGTTCTGCGTGGCAAGCACCAGGAACGGCTCGTCCAGCTTGAACGTCTCGTCACCGATGGTGATATGGCGTTCCTGCATCGCTTCGAGCAAGGCGCTCTGCACCTTCGAGGGAGCACGATTGATTTCATCGGCCAGCACCAGATTCGTAAACAGCGGGCCCTTGCGGGTCTCGAACTTCGCTTCCTTCGCGTTGTAAATCGTGGTACCCAGCAAGTCGGCCGGCAACAGGTCGGGCGTGAACTGGATGCGCTTGAAGTCGAGCGACACGGCATCGGCAAAAGCCTTCACCGCAGTCGTCTTGGCAAGGCCCGGCAAGCCTTCCAGCAGCACGTGACCGTCGGCCAAAATACCCGTCAAAATGCTTTCCACCAGAGCCTTCTGGCCAATCACCGTCCCTTCCACTTCACGCAGCAAGTTCATGCAGAATGCGCTCTGCTGCCTAACCTTTTCCGAAAGTTCCTGAATATCCATTTAGTTAACCTCTATGATTTTTACGGACATTAAAATACAAAAATTGCCCCGAGAAAAAAAATTTCTCCCCGTTTATGTTACATTTATTGCGTAACATGGTGCATTTTACCGAAAAAGATCTCAAAATTTACGAGGAAAAAATCCTCAAGCAGCCGCAGCCCCTGCCCGACAAAAGGGGATTTAAGCAATTCCTGATACTCATCGGCATCGTATTCGCAATCTTCGTTTTCGCATTACTTCGCGGACCACGCGGCCGCCCTGAAGACGGTTTACTGTTCACCATCGCCAGCGACCCCTCCGTAATCAAGAGCCTTCAACTTTGGCACGTTTTCGAATTTGCCAAGTTCCTCCCCGCAATCGGGATTTTCATCTGGTATTCGACATGCATCCCCTTTTTCAATAAGCACATCTGGAAAGACAAGGATCCGTCAGCGAACCTCCCTCCCGAGGATTTCTGGCTCAGGAACTTCAAGATTGCCCTGAGCATCGCATCGTTCCTTTTCTTCTTTTCCCTAGAAACTTTCGCCCGCGGGGAATACGACGGCCTGTTCTATTCCGGCCTGGGCCAGCCTGCATACATCATCGCGTTAGGCTACCTGGTCGCATCTACTTTGTACATCATCAACGCGTTCTTCCCCATAATCAAGAGGCTCCGCCCCAAGTACGGCATAACCCTGCTCGCATTCGCCGCAATCCTCGAAGCATGCGTCAAGAACTGCTTTTCGTAAAGGCATAGACGGGGGGGGGACCGCCCTTTTTAAAAAACTAGCCATCAGAATCAAAGCCATAATTTATCATAAAATAAAAGCGATTTCTCGGTTCATCAATTTCCCGTCCATATCGCAACTCTACCGAAAAGGCCTTATACGCCAAATAAATTCCGGTACCAAACTCATGATAAAAACCCGTAGCCGGAGAACCTAAACCAGCTTCATTCTTATCTACACCGTGGGCATTACGCGAAATGTGTTCACTTAGCCCCACTCTAAGATTTTTACTTACAGGATATTCTTCGATCAACATCAATCCGCCGTAAATAGGGACTTGCTTGTCAACCACTAAAACAGACATACCGAACCAGCCTTGAACGCCTACGTATTCCCATCGGGAACCAGCAAGGCCGCTTATCGAATAAAGATTTTCCGAATAAAGTCCCAGAACCAAATGGCTGTATCTAAACAAAAGAGAAACATCTAAATCACCAAAGAGTTCTACATCAGAATAGTCACTCTGCAACCGATTCTTGCCTCGATGGAGGTCACCGACTTTAGCAGTCCCTCCGATAACAATAGCAGTTCCGTCTTCTTTCACATTCATAAACTGCGCTGCAGAAGGCGGATGACTTGAGCACCCCGCAAGCAGCAGGGCGCATACCGTCAAAGCAATCCATAAAATTCCGCGGGCCATTATCTATAAAATAGAATATCTAGGCAAAAACCGAATTCATTCCATCCAACAATTCGTGGACTTCATCAAATAAAACGGACTTACAAATACAGCCCTAATCGGATGTCGCACTTGACGCCGGCAAAATCGGCGTAGTTCATCCACACGGCGCAACCGGCGCTCACGCCGTTGATAAGCACATCCTCGTCCTCGATAATGTTCTTGCGGCTTTGCAGGGTATGCTCGTAACGGATGCCCAGCGAGTAGTGGAACAACGGTTCAACATAATCATCGTTGTCAAACAGCTCATAAGACGAGATGCCTATACCAACTTCGGGCGCGATTTTCCAAATACCGTTCATGTCGATTGGCGGCCTGTAAAAGACGTTTGCATCGACAAATGCCATCGATAAATTAGTGCCGCCACCAAACGACATAAAAAGTTCACCAAACCGGGAAACAAAAGCCCAAACAAGTTCCGCACCTCCCGCCACATCTTTTTCTTCAGCAAAGAAAGGCATGGTCAGCGCAATTCCCAAGTAGCCCGTCTTGTAATTTCGATTCTTCTCGCGCCATTTTTTCTGATTTTCCTTGGCTCGGCGCGCATTTTCATCATTTTCGCGCTTGTGATATTCACCTTGGCGCTTTTTACAATCATAATCGTCGTCTCTGCACGAAGTCGCCCATTCGGCAATACCAAAAATCACATCCAGCACAGAAGGCTTATCATCACTGTTCGAATTCGAGGAACCCGCCCATGCCGGAAAAACAAGCATGCACACGCATGCTAGAACAATCCGCAAATTGTGTTTCGGCGAGAACATACCTAACCCCCATATCCATGAAGATATATTAACGCACTTGAAAATGAGCGTAGGTTATCAGCAAATTCCGTGCGTTCGTCGGGATTATTTCTTCTTCGCTTTCGGGGCGGGCACTTCCGGCAGCATCGCGTCCAGAAGCTTCGCCAAAAATTCGCTGTCTTCAATCTGTTCGTTGGTCACGCGGAGCATGGGCTTCGCACCATCGTAGGGTAATTGCTTCTTTGCGCCGGGGAGCATCGCCACAGCCGCCGGCACGGGCTTCACCAGCAGGCGGTCATCGTAAATCCCGCCGAAGATTTTCCCGTCGGCATACAGAATGTACTCGCCCATCATCTTGCGGGTGGTCACGCGGAAACCACCTTCAAGCAGCTCCCCATTGAACTGCTCCAAAACGTGGTCACGAAACTTCTCTGAACTCGGCATGGTTACAATATAACAATTAATTTGTATATTCTCCCTATGCTCAACTACGTATTCCTTATCCTCGCCATTGTTGCGGAAGCCGCCGGCACCACACTGCTCAAGATGTCGGAACAGTTCACCAAACTCGTCCCTTCCATCGCATCGCTCGTCTGCTACGTGGCGTCGCTTTATCTGCTAAGCCTTTGCATGCGGACTATCCCCATCGGCATCGCATATGCCACCTGGTCGGCGCTCGGCATCGCGCTCATTACCGTCAGCGGCATTTTCTTTTTCAAGCAGATGCCGGATTTGGGCGCCATTATCGGGCTCGTCCTGATTATTTCCGGCGTTGCCGTGCTGAATCTTTTCTCGAAGATGGATATCCACTAGAGCTAGAATTCCGGCATGCTGAAATCGCCGTAAAGCTCGCGGCCGTCGAATACCCAGACAACCATCTTTTTGCCTTCCAGGAATTTTGAACGGCCCTTGAACAAGGTCGGGCCCAGGTTCCCCCCACCGATTCGGCTGCGGGTAAAGGTCTTTATCCCTGTCGCCTGCGCTATGTAAGCGCCGATATTGGAAGAACTGTTCCAGCCAAAATCGGCATTGCTGTCGCCGATAACCACGATGGGAGCGTCCTTGGAACCATGGTAGCGTTTACCTTCGGCATCTACGGTCTTCAGCACACGCACGTCGTAATCGGGATAGCTGTTATACTTCAGGTGGTAAAGATTCCCAGAGCCGGGGACAACCGTATCGCGCAGGAACCACTCTCCCCTCGGGACATCCAAATCCATCTCGTTGATGGTATCGGCAATCATCTGGGCAAGCAATTGCCGGCCAGCGCTGGTATAGTGGCTTTCGTACGCCTCGAACATGGGCGTTTCCTCGTTCTTTTCGAGAAACTCCTCCACGGCATCTACAACGACAACACCTTCGTCCTGCAAAGCATCCACCCATTCTTCATATTGCGGAGCAACAATCCCACCCGACAATTCTTCCGAATAATGTTCCGCCTCGATTTGCAGTTTGTCCGGAACCGGCACCACAACCAGCTTGATACCGCGCACTTCCAGCGAATCGTTGAAGGCGACAAAGGAATTCAAGTTTTCTTTCCAGTCCACCACCAGGTTGACAAGACTTTCCTGCAGGAATATCCAGTCGTCAACGCCGTTCACCGCACAGCGGGCCTCTTTCAGTTCACCGCCGCATTTTTCAAGATCGTCTTCAATCTGTTCCTGAACTTCCGGTGGGATTTCGGGGCGCAAAGACCACCAAGCCGTGACAAGCATCGCCGCCACCGTCGCAAGCCCCAAGGCTACCATCAGACATTTTCGAGAAACCATTGCAGCGTCAAATTTAGTTTTTATATTTGTTTATTGCACACAAAATACTTGTAGGAGAAGATAATATGAACTTCAAACGCTCCAGCAGCATTGTAATCGCGGCTCTTGCCTTCGGGATTGCGCTTGTCGCCTGCGATTCCGATTCGTCTTCCGGCCCGCAAAATGACCCCGCCTCTTCGAATGCGTATGACCGCGTCAGCGTTGGCCCTACTAGTTATGGCGAAATTATTTTGGTTTCAAGCTCCAGCGCCACACCGAAGGACGTCGTTCTGAGTAGTAGCGAAAAATCGAGCAGCAGCGAGACAAGTGTGTCCAGTTCATCTAGCGCAGCCGTCTCGAACGTGGAATACGGCACGCTCGCCGATTCCCGCGACGGCAAGAGCTACAAGACCGTGAAAATCGGCAGCCTCACGTGGATGGCCGAGAACCTGAACTATGACAACAGTGCTACCGCCACGGGTTCCATCGATTCAAGCTTCTGCTACGACGGCATTCCCGCGAACTGCGAAAAGTATGGCCGCCTTTACCAGGAATACGCCGCGACGGCCGTGTGCCCCGAGGGTTGGCGCCTCCCCACTGCGGACGACTGGCGCGACCTGACCACTACGGCGAAGAGCGAGTTCGGCGACAACAACGGCTCCCTGCGCGCTGTGGGTGAATGGGAAAATACGATTTTTGGAGACAACGTAACGGCCACGAACGCAAGCGGGTTCTCCGCTCTCCCGGCAGGTTACCGCGCCAAGACGGGCGAATGCGACGGCGAGGGCACCAAGGCCTATTTCTGGGGCGAAGACAACATGAATCACTACGCCTGGATACTCTCGAACCAGTACGACATGGAGAAGGAATCCATGCAGCGCGGGTACTATGCCTACGCCGTGCGTTGCGTCAAGGAATAGTAAATCAGGAAGCGCGGACTAGGAACCGCGTTTCATCTCGGCCATGACCATGCCCGCGACAATCGCTACCGCACCCGCGATGGCGACAGGCGTGATGCGTTCCCCGAGGGCGATGACCGCCGTGATGATGGTGACGAGCGGGATGGCGTAGATGTAGTTGCTCGCGAGCACCGTGCCGAGCTGCTTCAGCACCTTGTTCCATGCGAGGTAGCCGAGCAGCGACGAGAAAACCGTGAGGCAGACGAAGTTGAACGATACGACCGGTTCCGCGAAATTTTGCCACGGGATATCGAACGTTTTGTGGATATCGCCACCCGCCTCGAAGAATAGCGCGGGCAGCGACATGAGTGCCCCGTAAAAGAACATCTTGCGGGTTATGAACAAAGTAGAATACACGCCGTTGAACTGGCGCACGACCAGCGAATAGATGGCCCACATGACGGACGAGGTGAACGCGAGCATGTCGCCCACGGGCGAAAGTTTCAGGATGAATTTCCCGTTCAGCACCACGAGCACCATCCCGACAAACGTAATCAGGCACCCGACAACCTGCCGCTTGCCGAGGCGCTCCGCCTTGTACAGGATGCCCCCGAAAATCATGGTGAGCAGCGGGTTCGTGCACACGATGAGCGAGACGTTGCTGCTGGGTGAAAGCGAGAGGGCCGTGTTCTCGGCCCAGAAATAGAGCGTGCAGCCCGTGATACCGCAGACGAACAGGATGATTTCGTGCTTCCAGTTCTTGCAGCGGAACTTCTTGTGGGATGCCGCGAGCAGGATAAGGTAGGTGACCGCGAACCGCAACGTAAAAATCTGCACCGCGGTAAAACCGTGATTCAGCAGCACCTTCGTGCTCACGAAACTCGTGCCCCAGAACGCAATCGTCGCGATGGCGAGGATATGCCAGAGGGCCATGTTGTTGCGCGCGGGTGTCATCGGCCACAAAGATAGAAAAAAGGGATGCTTAGCCGTCGGTTGATTTTAAATTTATGCAAATATTTGCATAAACGCATTGACAAGGTATAGTCTTTTTCTATATTTACCTACCGAAAAGATATGCTAAGGCGGCCTTTTTCGAAGACCATACGATGAGATTATCTATCGTCTAGGTTGGTGAGCTTGTCGAACCACGTCTTTCGTCTATCTATATTTTAAGGCTATAACAAACAAGAGGCAAAAATGTCCAAGATCGAAACTTTGTGCGTACAGGGCGGCTGGCAGCCGAAAAACGGCGAACCGCGCGTCCTTCCCATCTACCAGAGCACCACTTTCAAGTACGAGTCCAGCAACGCGATGGCCGACCTGTTCGACCTGAAGGCCAGCGGCTACTTCTACACGCGCCTGCAGAACCCGACCAACGATGCCGTGGCATCCAAGATTGCGGCCATGGAAGGCGGTGTCGCTGCGATGCTCACGAGTTCCGGTCAGGCGGCGAACTTCTTCGCCGTGTTCAACATCTGCGAGGCGGGCGACCACTTCATCAGCACCAGCGCTATTTACGGCGGTACGAGCAACCTCTTCAGCGTTACCATGAAGAAGCTCGGTATCGAATGCACGTTCGTGGACCAGGACGCTAGCGACGAGGAAATCGAGAAGGCTTTCCGCCCGAACACCAAGTGCTTCTTCGGCGAGACGGTGGCAAACCCCGCCGGCAAGATTTTGGACCTCAAGCGCTTCGCCGACATCGCCCACAAGCACGGCGTGCCGATGATTGTGGACAATACGTTCCCGACTCCGATTCTTTGCCGCCCGATTGAATTCGGCGTGGACATCGTGACTCACTCCACCACCAAGTACATGGACGGTCACGCGATGGCTGTGGGTGGCTGCATCGTGGATAGCGGTAACTTTGACTGGGAAGCCCATCACGACAAGTTCAAGGGTCTCACCGAACCGGACCCGAGCTACCACGGCCTTGCCTACACGAAGGCTTTCGGCAAGGGCGCCTTCATCACGAAGGCTACGGCCCAGCTGATGCGTGACCTCGGCAGCATCCAGGCTCCGCAGAACGCGTTCCTCCTGAACGTTGGCCTTGAAACGCTCCATCTGCGCATGCCGCGCCACTGCGAAAACGCTCTCGCCTGCGCGAAGTTCCTGCAGAACCACCCGAAGGTGGCCTGGGTCGATTACGCGGGCCTCGAGGGCAACAAGTACCACGAACTTGCCAAGAAGCAGTTCAAGGGCGGGCTCCCGTGTGGCGTGCTCACCTTCGGTATCAAGGGTGGCCGCGAAAAGAGCATCCAGTTCATGGACAACCTCAAGATGATCTGCATCGTGACCCATGTGGCCGATGCCCGCAGCTGCGTGCTGCATCCGGCAAGCCACACGCACCGTCAGCTCAGCGACGAACAGTTGATCGAGGCAGGCGTTGCTCCGGACCTGATCCGCTTCAGCGTCGGTATCGAAAACGTCGAAGACATCATCGCGGACCTCACGCAGGCTTTGGACAAGGTGTAATTCCCGAAGATGAGAACCTCCTTCGTAAAGGTAATCGCGAATATCTGCGCCGTGGCTCTGGCCACGGCCAGTTTCGCGTTTGCAAAAGGGAACGCACAGGCGGCCGAAGACATCAAGATTGTCAAGATAAACGACAGCAACTTCGAGAAAGAAATCCTGCAGTCGAAAAAGCCAGTGATTCTGGACATCACTTCCACAAGCTGCCCGCCCTGCCTCATCATGATTCCGACCCTCATCGGCATCGCCAAAAATTACAGCGACATCAAGATTGCGACCGTGGGAATCGACGAGCCGAACATAGACAAGATAAAGGCTTCACTCCCGATTCAAGCGTTTCCGACATTCTTCTTCATCCGCGACGGAAAGTTTATCAACCAGCTCGTCGGGGCAGTCAAGGAAGAAGATCTGTTGAACGCCCTGCAGTATACGCCGGACCCGAAAGTGAAGGCAAATGCGGCAAGGCCGAAAAAAGTCAAGAACACGCAGAAGAATCTCGTCTGCAAGGTAAACGGCCAGTTCAACGGTCTCAAGAACCTCGTCACCATTTCGTTCGTGTTCGGTGACTACGAAATCAAGAATGTCGACATCGTCACCGACGTGTTCGTGCCGCCCGAACTGAGCGACAGGCGCGAACAGATGATAGAACACGTGCGTGCAAGCGGCAAGGGCGAGGTCGAGCCGACCATGACTGGATTCCGCATGCACATCGACAACGATTGCCGATTCATGAAGGCGATGGACATGAAACGCACTTCGACCTATGGCGAAATGCGTGCCGGTCTCGAATTGCAGGGTTTTTCCTGCAAGTAGCGGCGCAGGGCTATTTTCCCGTTTCGTTTCCAGTAAAATAATATAGATTTGAAGAGCGTATGCCAAAAAGAAAGACGAACCAGACTCTTCTCGCAGGCATCAGCTCCGTCATGCTGATGCTCACGATGGTCGCCACCGTGGCCATCATCAAGCTTTCCTCCGTTCTGGGAGCGTCCGCCTACCTCCTCTTCATCGCGCTCGTCCTCATTATCTCCGTAACCGGGTTCCTCCTGTGGACCCGCTACCGTTCCACCGAGACGGCGCAGCAGGTTGCCGACCTGATGAAAGAGGTGATGACATCCCCGATGGAGAAGAATCTTTCGGGAGATTCGCAGTATGCCGTTGCCGTGAAGCCGAACGGCCAGATAGACCCGAGGCTCACGAAATACATGACGAAGCTTGCGCCCACGGTAAACGCCATCGCAAGTTTCTTCAAGGATTTCATATATTACGACGGCGTGGCCGAAAAGTTGCGCAACCACTTTGAACTGGGCGAAGGCAGCGACACGTTCCAGGAACTTTCGACCATATTCCTCTCGGACATCAACTACCTTTCCGAAAAGCTCGGCCACGAAATGAGCCTCGACTCGTTCGAGTCCTGCGGTTTTGTTTCGCTACTGCTGCGCCTGCGGACAAACGCACCCGCCACGACGGACTGGAACCGCCTTGTTCTCCAGTCATTCGTCGACAAAGAAATCGAGATGGGTCCCCTGGTGCAAAACCTGGAAAGGAACCACGCCCAGATAGAGACCACCGGAGAGATATTCCTGTTCAGTTCGATATTCGGAGGATTTTCTCCCGATGCCGTCCGCAAGTACTCGCGGCTCCTTTATGACTATTCCGCGGCGCTTGCAAACATCGACGGCAAGCTCACTCCGGACGAGGTGCAATGGCTGCAGTACCTGGAAAGGCACATCGGGAACAACCGCTCGGCAGCATGGCGCCCGGGATTCGTCAAGTGCTCCACGCGACCGGTGAACTACAAGAACACGCCTCTAAAAGAAGCCGTCTCGCGCAACATGCGACCCGCAAAGGAAGAACGCGTCCCGCAGGGCGAGGCGGTGAAGCAGCTCGATTCGCTCATCGGCCTTTCGTCGGTGAAGAAGGAAGTCGTCACGTTCTACAACTTTATCCGCGTGCAGAACGAACGCAAGAAGAAAGGGCTTTCCGTTCCGCCGACATCGTACCACCTGGTGTTCTCCGGAAATCCCGGCACGGGCAAGACGACAATCGCGCGCATCATGGCCGAAATTTTCAAGGACCTGGGCGTTCTCCGCAAAGGCCACCTGGTAGAGGCGACGCGGGCAGACCTGGTCGCAGGCTACATGGGACAGACGGCCATCAAGACAAACAAAGTAATAGACGACGCCCTGGACGGAGTCCTGTTTATCGACGAAGCCTACACGCTCGCGCGAAGCGCCGAAAACGACTACGGGCAGGAGGCCATCGACACGCTCCTCAAGCGCATGGAAGATGACCGTGACAGGCTCGTGGTCATCATCGCCGGCTACACGGACGAAATCAAGCGCTTCGTGAACTCGAATCCCGGCCTCTCTTCGCGATTCAACAGGTACATCAACTTCCCCGACTATTCGGAAGACGAGCTCGCGCAGATTTTCAGGTCGTTCCTCGCGAAATACGACTACAAGATAGGCAAAGCCGCAGAGGCCGCCATGAAGCGCTGCATCGCCGATGCCGTCAGCAAGAAAGACAGCCGGTTCGGAAACGGACGCTACGTGCGCAACCTGTTCGAAAAAGTCATCGAGAAGCAGGCCAACCGCCTTGCAGCTTCCCCGGATCTTGGCAGGGTCGACGTAAGCGACCTCATCGCGACCGATTTCGAGCAGGCCGCCGCCGAAAAATAAAGCTACTCCCCGACAATGACCTTGTAGAATTCAAGGAACTGCGAAGGCGAAAGTTCCTCGGCACGGACCGTCGTAGGATAATCCAGAAGTTCGATGGCTTCCTGGATTTTCTTCTTGTCGTAGGCGCGACCGAAGGAATTCGCGAGCGTCTTCCTCTTCTGCGTAAACGCGGCCCGCACGAAGTCGAAGTAACCCTCGGGGACCTGGAGCGGACATTCCTTGGGCGTGAGGAGCATCGTAGCGCTGTCCACGTTCGGGCGCGGCGTGAAGTGTTCCGGGCCGATCTTCCTCAGTATCTGCGTATCGGCGAACGCGGACACGAGTACGGATAAACTTCCGTAGTTGCTGCTGCAGGGCGACGCGCAGATGCGTTCAGCGACTTCGAGCTGCACCATCCCCATGAATCCCCTGGTCAGATGGAGCTTCGGCATGAGCCCCGCGATAATCGCCGTGGAAACGTTGTACGGGAGATTGCCGGTGACCCACGGTTTTGCGTGCGCATCCAGGAATCCCTGCAGGTCGAACTTCAGGAAGTCGATATTCTCGATGCGGAAGTTTTCCCGGCCCCGGAATTTCTGTTCCAGAAATTCCACGCACTGCTCGTCGATCTCGACGGCAGTGAGTTGCACGGCGCGCCCGAGCAGATGCTCGGTCAGCGCCCCGTGCCCGGGGCCAATTTCAAGCACGTAGTCGCCCGCCTCTGCAGGCAGGTCCCCCGCAATCATCTGCGCGGTAGGTACATCCAGAAAGTTTTGGCCGAATTTGCGGCGGCGTGCTCTATCCATACCGAAAAATTAGCAATTCGAATCCGGCGGAGCAATCCTATTCCTGCGCAAAGCGGAACACATGGCGGTTGCAGCTCGTGGTAAGCAGGTAATGCTTGTCGCGCTGGACCTTCATGAACATGTTCACGAGGTAGGCACGAAGTCCCGTCACCGAACGCTCCAGGTCTGTCAGGTCCATGAGTTTCCCGTCGTCCTTGATGACAAGCAGGAATTCGCCCTGCAGCACCTGCAGCGAGACTTCCATGTAAACCTTCCGTCCCGCATTGCTCTCGTAGACGGTCATGCCGAGTTCCTCGAGCAGGAGCATCGCCTTCACGATTCCGGCGTCATCCACGGACGCATCCTTCAGCTTCTTCCCGATGATATCGCGGTACTTGACCAGGTTTTCGGGATTCAGCAACAGATCGTACATATACCAGTGTCCCGTTCCTTCGGATTCTTCGAGAAGGAGCGGAAAACCGGATCTACCGTAGAGCACGAGCTGGACAATGCAGCACACTGCAAAAGCAACAAACGGAGAAACGCCAAATCCGAGCCACACATTACCATCGCCCCAGAGCGGCACACCGCCCAGGACACAGGCTACCGGGCCGAGGAACACCGCGACAAAGATGAACAGGAACGAGAGAATCGGCTTTTCGTGGACATGATAGGCCGCATATATCTTCACAAAAGCGAGCGGACACAGCCCGACAGCGCAGGCGCGAATCGCAAAGGCGAGTTCGTCCGCGGCGCTTGCCGAACTGATGTGGAACAGGCGCGCGAGCAGGGGCGCAAACGCCAGCAGGAGCGCGGTAGCGACCAGAGTCTCCTTGAGCGACACCCAGTTCACGAATTTCATCATCTGCGCGACCCCGTTACCGTTTTCCTCGCCTCGGTAGATGTTGATAATCGGCTCGGCCGCCATCCAGATGCCATTGAATACGACGCTGAGTTCAAGGATTTCGTAAATAACCGAGAGGATGGCAATCCTGTCGCTGCCGAAATGGGTGACGAAGTAGAAGTTCATGACTGCGGCAAACAGCGCAAAGAAAAGATACTCGCACGCTTCCGCCATGCTGAACCGGACAACCTTCGCGACATCGCGGATCTTGAAATACCACACAAACTTGAGCGTATTGCCCTTCCGCACAAAGTGCGAACAAAGCACAAGGATGCTGAGAACAACGGAAAGCACCGTCCCGAGCGCGATTCCCGACATTCCCCAGAACTTGCAGAACACGCACGAGAAGACCAGGTTTCCAAGCAGCAGCACCGCATACGAGATATTGCATGTCTTCATGTCACCGTCGACATACACCATCTCCTGCAAGATATTGTTCAGCGGGATTACGAAGGCAAGTCCCAGGAACCATCCGTAAAACTCGTTCACGAATTTCAGCTGTTCGGCATCTATTCCCGACGTATCGAGGAACAGGCGCCCGACAGCAAAAAGAGCCACCATCAGGATCCCGACCGCAAAAGAAAGGATTATCCCCTGTCCGAAAAAACGGTCCGCACGGTGCTTGTTCAGGCGCCCCAGCTCAATCGAATAGCAGACGAGGCTCCCCACCATGACCATCGCGCTCAGAAACAGGATGAACGAGAACATCGGCGTGAAGAAGGATATCGCCGCCAGCGCATTTTCGCCCAGGAACCGGGCCGCGACCACCTTGTCGATGAAGATGTTCACGAGTTCAGCACAGACCGAAAACGATGCCGTAAAGAGCATCGACGTAAACCGCCTTCCGCAAAATGTCTGGCTGATGCGCATACGGAATGAAATAATAGAATTTTTACTTCAGGCGACGCAAGATAGCCTTCTGCGCATCGGTAATGCGGTAGCTTTCGCACGCCTTCTGGATGGACTTCGCGTGAATCCACGGCGAAAGCTTTCGGCCCTCGATGTAGGGGAACGTCGCATCCCACTGCTTGGCAAGCGCGGTCGCGAAATACCAGGCGACGACCATCTGCACGTAGTAGCGGTCGGTGGGGCATTCCGCGCGGCCGTCGTCATTAAACAGAGATTCATCAATAGCCGCGACCCACTTCAAAAACTTCTTGTCGAATCGCACGTCCAAAAAGAACGTCATGAGCATGTTCACGCCGAAGCGAACCGTGTAAGGGTGCTTTGACTTGAGCCATTTTTCGATGCACGACACGAACCGCTTTTCGTCCTTGAGCAATGCCTTTGGCGATTTGCCATCGCATACCGCCCAGTTGTCGATGTAGGGCAGGAACTGTTCGATGCGGTACAGGCACTCGTCCGCATCCTTAATGCGTTCGACCACGAAGAGGTGAACCTGGTTTTCTTCAAAGTACTTGTGCGGCAGTTTGTCCAAAAACTTGGCGACATCGGCCGCCGCGAACTCCTTCGCAATCTTTCGCATGGTAGGCACCCGCACGCCGATAATCGATTTCTTGTCGATGTTCGGCAACAGCGACGCATGAAAGTCGCGGTACTTCAAATCCTGTTCGGCCTGCAGTCGCTTTAGGAGTTCGGCATGGGTCATGGGCTACCTTTTTAGCAAAAGCGCCTTTCCGGCGACGCGGCCGTTCACCTGCAGCACGCCCACGTAGCGCCCGCGGGCAATCGCACCGGCATCGAGCGCATCGCTATACGCACCTGCGGCACGGCTCCCCAGGTTGAACGAGCGCACCACGCGACCCTGCATGTCTACAAACGCGAACTTCACGGCGCCCGCGGCAGGAATTTCGAAGCGGAGCGCCACATGCGGGCCATGGAATGCGGCACCGAACCCGAGTCCAGACGCAACCGCAATTTCGAAGTTCCCGACCGTCTTCTCGATTTCAAGCTGCATCGTAGCGGGCTTGCTCCAGAGCGTGTCGGAACCGAGCAAAACGCCCACGCGGTAGGAGACTTCGAACTTCCCAGACGGCGCCTCGACATTTTCGAGCGAATCGAGCAGGGCCTCGCTTGCAGAATCCAGCGCGAGTACCTTCGTTGCCGCCGTATCCATCACGAAGGCATCTTCGAGAAGCTTGGCGCGGACATTCTTTGCAATCCCGGTGTTGCTATTGTACACGGCATTCTCTTCTGCAAGCATCGGCGGGTTCGGCATGCCGCGCAGCAGCGGATAGCTCACACCCTCCTTGATGTACCACACGGAATCGAAATCGAACGCGGAGAAGGATTTTTGCTTACGCATTGCCGAGGGCGAAAGTCCGGTATTCGTCGCCAGTGTATCGATACAGCCGTCGGCAAGGAAGTAGAACTCATCCGAAGGCATCGACCCTCTGGGCAAGTCAACGCAAAAACGGTTTCCGTCCTTAACGGCCGTTCCGGAAGCATACCCCCTCACCTTCGTAGCGCTACCGTTGACACTGGCAAATCCAAAGCCATATGGCGTTTCATTCGCCGACACATCGCCCGTCGAATAGCAATCTTCAATTACAGCCTGATTGATATTGGCAAAACCGCCAGCCTCCTCTACATTTCCCGTAGAATAGGACCGCCTGATAGTTCCATCATTTTCGCCGACAAAACCGGCAGCCGCGCTTGCATTCCCCATCGCAAACGAACGCTCAATCACGCCTTCGTTCTTGCCGACAAATGCTCCAGAATAGGAATAATTTCCACTCCCCTTGACATTTCCGGCAGCATAGCTTTCAGAAATAGTCGCCTGGTTCAAGCCCACAAAGCCACCGACACAATACATGCCCCCAACATCGACAGACGCATGCAGCCCTTTCAATTCCTTGCTATAAGCTTTAGCGATCAGGCCACCGACATAGGCCCCATCCTTCGCGTCAATAACGCCCGTTGCAGCAGAGTTCGTTATAGTCCCGCTATCAATCGCGACAAGGCCACCTATTCCATCAATATAAAAATCCTCGTATTCGTAATCCTTTATTTTGTGGTCAACATAATAATACACGCCGCGTTCTTGGATAATCTGTTTCGCATCAATATTTACAGATGCGTCGACTATACGCCCGGTTCCCGTATTCATGGCGGCAATTCCACCAATCGGGCCACGGCCATTATTCAACGACACCTTGGCAGACGAAAGCTTGATAAGTCCCCTGTTGACAAGAGCAATTCCACCAACGAGTCCCGAGCTATCGCTCCAGACAGCATCAACATTCACGTTGAGGACATCGCCATCGTTTATCACGGAAATACCCGCCAAAGATGACCCGCCAAAAATTCCCTTGACTGAACAATTTTCTATAAGCCCCTTGTTATCGTAAACAAGACCCGCACCGCCAAAAGTTTTCTTGAACAAGACATCCATATCAACATGGCTTACAGTCCCCATGTTCACGCCGGCCAAGGCGCCAACTTTATTTACATTTCCTTCTTCTCTGCTTATCTCATACCTCTTGAAGGACAAGCTATCGATTACACCTGTTTTTGCAATCGTATCCACAAGCCCCGTGGGTTCACTGTCCCAGAAGTCCATATAAAGGTCGCTGATACTGTGACCGCCGCCGTGAATTTTTCCAGTAAACAATCTCGAGGTATCCTGCGGTATATATCCGCCCAAAACAACACCATAGCAATTGCAAAAATCTTCGAGTATTTCAATCTTGCCAATAGGGTTGAATCCAATGCCTCGCCCGCTGAAAAGGGTTTGGGTCTTTGAGGCAGAAGCATCGATATCATTAGCCACACGATAGACGGACGAAAGCTTGTACTTTCCGTACCCGATTGATTTCAAGTCACCGTATGTCTTGATCAGGAACGGATCGCTCTCAGTACCGGAGCCAGCCATTTTGAGCATCGTCTGGTCAACATCCAAATTCGGATAGACTTTTTCCTTCATTGTTTTGGATATACGGTAAGCCGAAGTAAACCAAGACAAATAGGGATAGGTTGTATCTGCAGCAATGCTCCAAGTTGAAACGAAATCCCAATCCTTGTAATTTTCCTTCGTAACCATCTGCCGCGTAGTGCGGAGTTTCCCACCAGCCGTTACATTAACAAACCAAAGAGAGCTATCGCCATACACCGACGTATAAGTCGACTTGTCGGCATCCCCTGCAACAACTCCCCATTTAGAAGACCCCACTACACGGCCTGCGGCAAAGGAGTTTTTCACGGTTGCATTGTCGGAGTAGCCAAACAGACCACCGACATTCTTTGTACCCACGACATTCGCAATCGAATAGCAATCCGCTACGCTAGCCGCGCCCAAATGCCCTACGAGGCCGCCCACATTTTCGTTTCCCGAAACGAGGAACCTGGATGCGCTCTTTGCGAGAGATCCCGAAGATTTCTTACCGACAACGGAGCCTACGTAATTTTCGCCAGAAACATCATACTTTACAAAGATTTTTTCGAGCGTAGCACCTTTATCGACACCGGCGAGGGTACCGACATAGTTCTTGCCATGGATGGCACCCCTAGTATCCGCAGGCCCATACGAATTATCTTTTCCAAGATACGAAGCCGTATCAAAGACGACGCCGCTCACCTTGGCACCCGCCGCCAGAGCCCGGAAAAGCCCTACGGAATCCTCGTCGGGGCGGTTGATGTTCAAGCCCGCAATAAACTTGTTATTCCCGTCAAACACGCCGCTGAATTCTCCAATCGGTTCGAAGCCCTTGCAAAGAGTGCTGTCGGCATTGCAGTTCTCCCTGAACGAACTCGCGGCATTGATATTGCTCATCAGCTTGTAATACTTGTCAAGCCCGTATTCGTACTTGCCGATATACTTGAGGTCATCGTAATCGTAAATCTTGTAGGGGTTCCTTTCGGTACCGGTACCAGCGAGCATATTTACCGTACCGTCGTCTTCGAGCGTGCCCGGCAATATCGGGTCCATGCCCTTGAAGTACGGGTAAGAAACGCCTTCCTGGATAGCCCACACGGTATCGAAGTTGAAACCTTCGTATGTTGACTGTTTCAACATTTCTTCGGTGGTATTCCCTCCGTACACGTTTCCTGTAACAGTACTGTCGAAATAACATGATTTGATGTGTTCGCCCGACCCGAAGAAGTTTCCTCCGATAATTCCTTCCGGGTCGGGAGCCTTCAGGATACTCGCAGAATAGATGTTCTGTTGCAAGGTGCCCGATGAAAACTCATCCGAAATGCCCATAACGCCACCCACGTTCTCGTAACCCTTGACGACATTCACCGAGAACGCGTCTACAACCCTCGAAGCGGAAGCGCCAAAAATTCCACCGACAATATCGCCCGACGTTACATAGCCGGTAGTCCCGACCACATGGATTTCACTTATGCGGGTAGCACCCATCAATCCGCCGACAAACGACATCCCCGACACGTTCCCGTTCAAGGAGACAACGTTAGTGACACGGGAGTTATCGATTTCACCCGCCAGCGCACCGACATACCAATCCCCTTCGACTTTCGCGTTTTCAAGTTTCAGGTTCTTGATGTCAGCGTCATCCGCCACCCCGAACATTCCCGCAAAGTCACGATACGGGTCGACAATCGTCAGGTTCTTGATGGTATGGTTTTTTCCGTCGAAGACTCCCGCGAACACATGCACGCTATCGCCGATGGGCCTAAAATTGACCCCGGCAGCATCGATATCGGCAGTCAGTTCGTAACTTGCCACCAGCGGGTAGGCCATGTCGTTTCCGATTTTCTGGAGTTCCGCAAGTGTCGAAATCTTTATCCCGTTGGGTACAGCCACGTAGCTCGACGTTCCCCAGACGGTATCGCCTTCGTTTACCACGCCGATTCTATAGCCATAATAGAGCGTATCTCTCCTTAATATAAAACTTGTATAATCGCCACTAACGGTATCATATTTATCGCCCAGATTCACCCAGCCGAGCCACTTGCCGACAAGTTCGCCATCGACCTCGGTAAGCGAGGCAACAGGCGGCTGCTCTTGCCACTTTGCCGCCACAGTCGGAGTCGCAATCGGGATAAACGACTTTTTCGAATAGGGGTTGTTCGCCAGGTACGGGAAAGTCTTGCCTTCGTCTATGTCCCAATAACGAATAAAGTTCCCCGTAGGCGAATAGCAAGCGCCTTCATATATAAAGTATTCGCATGTATCCGTACCATCAACGACATACTCATCATAACCCAGAGTGTCCCAGCCCGCAAACGACGAGAGCTTCATCATCTTCGCGGTAGAAAGCCCCGTGCCGCCTGCACTCGTATCGAGTCCCGAAATTTCGGTATTCCAGTAGGAGCTAAAAATTGTATCGGGCGAATATCCAATAAGCCCGCCTACAAGCGAATCGCCCAAGACCTTGTTTGCCGCATAGGAATTGAAAATGGAAGCACCGGAGCCTGCAACGCCACCGACCTTGTTGTTTCCGCGCACCTCGCCCATGGCGAACGAACTCTGTACAAAGCCACCGCTCCCGACAACACCACCCACATAGCGTTCTCCTTCTACCTTTCCGATGGCATACGAATGGGATACCGTTCCCTTATCGTTATCGCCAACAATGCCGCCAATATCTTCATCAAATTCATAGCCGTAACGTACCAAGTCCATTGTAGACACGCACATTTGAACATCACCTTCGGATTCTCCGGCGATGCCACCGACATTATTCACATCGGATTCTCCCGGGACAATCGTTCCATTGGAACGGCTGTTAGTAATACGCCCGTCATTGAACCCGACAATACCGCCGACACGCCCGTCCATAGCAATGATATTCACATCGGCAACGGCGCTATCGATTGTCGCCTCGTCTGTTTCACCCACAATTCCGCCAACCCGTTCCGTACCCTTGATTTCTCCTTGGAACGAAACATCCTTCAAGGCGGGAATCATACCGGAATACCCGATAGCCCTCATCGCAGCACCCACAATGCCGCCGACACGCTTCTTCCCTTGAACAAAACCGTTCGTCACATGCACATTTTCAATCGTACCGACAAGCCTTGCGACAACGCCACCCACATGGTCGGTTTCGCTCACCCTCCCCGTCACATGGAGATGGTCAAAATTCAAGTTCTTGACAGAACCGACAAGTGCGTAGATAAAGCCCACATTCTGTTCACAGGGTAGCCAGATTGTTAAATTGAGAATCGTGTGGTTCTGGCCGTCGATAGTTCCCCAAAACGCCACGCTGTCGGCTGCATCCTTGTTCTTGCCGATAGGGATAAAGCCGTTGCAGCCGCCCTCGTCACTGCACATCTCGTGCGCCGAGGCCGAAGCGTCGATATCGGCAGTCAGCACGTAGTTCGAAGAATAGAGGTAAGTGCCCTTGCCTATCGCCTTCAGGTCTTCGTAATCCTCAATCTGGAAAGGCTTTTCGGCGGAACCATCACCCTTCATGGTGCCGTTCGCCGCGAACGAATGGATCGCAAGCAGCGACAGAACGGCAGCGAAAACAAAACGTAACTTCATCATCTTTCTCTCTCCTAGTCTCTAGCCATCAAAACTTTTTCCATCACCTTGCCGTTCACCTGCAACACGCCGATGTAGCGGCCTCGGGCAATCGCACCGGCATCGAGCGTTTCGCTATACGCACCCGCGGCACGGTTGCCCAGGTTGAACGTGCGGACGACACGGCCCTGCATGTCCATGAGCATAAACTTCACGGCACCCGCGGCAGGAATTTCGAAACGGAGCGCCACATTCGAGCCTCGGAAGGCGGCACCGAAGCGGGCTCCCGACGGGGTGGCAACCTTGCTCAAGCCAACCGACTTCAGGACACCGAGTCTAGCTACGGCTTCGTCGCTCCAAATCGTATCCTTGCCGAGTACCATGCCCACGCTGTACAAAATCTCAAACATCCCGGAAGGGTTCTCCGCCTTTTCCAGAGAATCAATCAGGAAGATACTCGTAACATCCAGATGGACCACCTTCGTCATCGTCGAATCCATCACGATGGCATCTTCGAGTATCTTGGCGCGGATCCTATTTTCGAGGGACCCGTTCCCTTCAAGCTTCAGATTCACACTCGCAGGGAATGGCATGTTCGGCAAACCGCGCAGCATCGGTGTCGAGAAGCCTTCCTTGATGTACCACACGGAATCAAAATCGAAACCGCGGTACTCATCCTGCATGTACATGGAGCCCATGGTAGTTCCCTGGGGCGTATGGTAATTCGTACCATCGACAGGCTTCCCGTTGTCGGACTGTTCCACAAAATACCTCGTCTTGAGAGCATACGAATTTTCGATGGAACCCTTGTTCTCGTATGCAAAGGCGCGATAGCCCTTTCCGACAGAATAAGACTTGCTGATGACACCCGTATTCAGATAAACAGCCGAATAGGCGGAATCGTTCATTCCGAGCACATCACCCATCGAGAACGAATTTTCGATTGTCCCGTGGTTCTCCACGGCAAAGCCAGCTATGACATACGGCATATCCCGTTCGACATCCGCATTAACGTAGCATTCCGATATGGTTCCCTCGTTGATATAGACCAGGCCACCCCCGCGAGGGCCGAAACGCCCGTAACCGCCAAAGAACCCCTCGAAGGAACTCTGCCGGATGGTACCCTCGTTCCGGTAGACAAGCCCCACATCGGCCTCCAGATTGTCGCACTTGACATTTACGTTGTCTACAATTCCCTTGTTCACATAGGCAAGGCCTGCTGTAACGCCGGAGAACTCCACAAACCTTATTTCAAGGCTATCCACGATTGCCGAAGAATCGATAGCAAGGAAGAATCCCGAATTGCGGTACGCTTGGAGCGTACAGATATACAGGTCATGTATCACGTGGCCGTTCCCGTGGAATTTGCCCGTAAAGGTCGTATCCGTCCCGTGTTCGTAGGAACCCCCGAACAGGCCCTTGGAATTTTCGCGATACTTCCCGATAGACGGGAAACCGATGGTGAAATTCAGCTGCGGATGGCTGGCAGAATCCACATAATATAATTCATCCGAGGAGGCCGACGCATCGATATCGTTTGCAAGACGGTAAACCGCCGAGAGCTTGTATTTCCCATAGCCTATCGCCTTGAGGTCGTCGTATGTCTTGACGAGGAACGGGTCTTCCTCGGTGCCGGAACCTTCCATCTGGAATTTCACATCGTGTGTCCTGACAGGGTAAATCAACTTGACACCGTCTGTCCATGCGAGGATGGGATAGGCATCTGCGGCATGTTTCAGCCACACCGTCCCGAATTCCCAGCCCTCGTAAGAAGCCGAATCCAGCATTTCGGCCGTCGTGAGCGACTTTCCGACACTGCTGTTGTCGAACTGCCACACTTCGCCATCGTAGTAGACCGACTTGTAGGTCGACTTCTCGCTTGATCCCGCCAGGTTCCCGACATTTTCGTTTCCGCGCACTTGGCTTATGCTGTAGATGTTCGTGTACGCCGAAGCGGAATCGATACCGACAAAGCCGCCGACATTGGCATTGCCCTGAACACTCGCCCAGGAAAGGTTGTCTGTATAGGAAGCGTTCTTGGAGCTTCCGGCAAAGGATCCGACATAATCGTTGCCTTCAACCGTACCGTTGACATGGTCGTACTTCGCGGTACCACCTTCCTTCGCCCCGACAACCATACCGACATAGTTGTTGCCGCGAACGACCAGGTCGCGTTCCGTACCCATGCTCTCAAGGTCGGCACCCTTGTCCAGCCCGGCAATACCACCCACATAGTTCCTGCCGATAATGGTGCTCTCGCCCAACCCTATTCCCGAAACCTTGGCACCGGGATTGAGTTTCGTGAACAAGCCGACGTAATCCTCGTCGGGGCGGTTGATGGTCAGCTTGAAAATGCCGTCCCTGTGTCCGATGAACGTCCCGCTGAAACCTTCGGTTCCGCCGATGGGTTCAAAACCGGCACACACGCCGTCGACGCAGTTGTCCGTCGCGGATTCGCTTGCATAAAATCCCTGCAATTCGTAATGGGCGTCCAGGCCGAATTCATGCTTGCCGACATTCTTGAGGTCATCGTAGCTGGTAATCTGGAACGGTTTTTCCGCCGTACCTTCGCCCACCAGGGCATAGCTCGTTCCGTCATCGACCAATGTTCCCGGAAGCGAGGGGTCCATTCCCTTGAAATAAGGATACGACACGCCTTCCTGGATAGTCCACACGGACTCAAAGTCGAACCCCTTGAACGTGGCCCGCTTCAGCAGGGAATCAGTCGGGAGCGCTTCACCCAACTCGTACCGATCGACCTGCCATTCGGAAGGCATAAGCGTGCTGTCGAAGTATATGTCCGCATACTTCTCGTCGTAGTAGGAATTCTCCACGGATCCGGCAATTCCCTCGATACGCTTGCGGGGGCCCTTCACAAGGCTCGCGGAGTAAACATTGAGGACGGTATCGGCATTATGGAAATCCAAATTCGCACCGCCCATAACGCCCCCAACCCAATAATGCCCCTTGACGACATTCACGGAATAGGCATCTGTCAACTTCGACGCGAACGCCCCGAAAAGACCTCCGACACAGGTATCTCCCGTGACGGCGCCCGTACTTGCAAGGCGCTCCATGTCGTTTGAGAACGCGATACCGATAAGCCCACCGACATTGCTATGGCCATTGACCGTTGCGTCATACGAGACAACGTTGCTCACAATCGACCCGTCAATCTGGCCCGCAAGCACGCCAACTATTTTCTTACCATTGACATTTGCGTTCCTGAAAACAATGTTCCTGAAGACAGCCTTTTCCGCCTTCCCGAAGAGTCCGGAATAATCCTTCTTGCGGCCATCAATCCTGAATCCACTGATGGTATGGTTCTTTCCGTCGAAGCTACCCGTAAACAAGACACGCTCGTCACCGATAGGTTCGAAATCAACCCCGGACGCATCGATATCGGCCGTCAGCTCGTAATTTGCAAACAGCGGGAAGCCGACATGCCTGCCAATCTTCTGCAGGTCTTCGAGAGTCGCAATCTCGATACGGTTCGGGACCGCCATGTAGCTCGACGTACTCCAGACGGTATCGGATTCCTTGACGTAGCCAATCTTGTAGCCGTAGTAGATGGAATCGCGCGCCGCATTCAGGTAGTTCGCGCCAGTCCATTTGCCGAACAATTCACGGCCGGTATCGTCTTTCGCGGCGACAACCGGATTTTCCTGCCACTTCGCTGCCGTCGTGGGAATCGCATAGACGACAGCATCGGGCTTCTTGCCGAACACAGCCAGGTAGGGGTACGATTCCCCCTCGTCGATAGTCCAGATTTCGGTGTCCCATCCGAAAAAGCTTTCGAACTTTTTCATGGCGACATCGGAAAGTCCCGTCCCGCCGCTGCTTGTATCCAATCCGGAAAATTCCACGTTCCAGTAGGAGCTGTCCGCCTCGCCCGAACCGATCAGGCCGCCTACCTCCTCGACTTCCGTCGTATCAAAAATTTCAACAGGCCCGACCGAGTACGACGTGCTTACCGCTCCCGATGCATCGCCAACGAGTCCGCCTACATACCTATTCCCCCTCACCGCTCCCGTAGCAAAGCAATTACGGATAGTCCCATCATAGTTCTTACCGACCAGGCCGCCAATATCGAACTCGCTCCCAGTGACGCTGCCCGTAGCATACGACTGCTCAATAGAACCATAGTTGGCTCCGATCAGACCGCCCAATTTGCTTTTGGGAACCGCAGTAGTCAAAGGCAGAATATCCACAGATGCCCTGGATGAAGTGATGTAGCCACCGCTTATGTTATACCCCACAAGCCCGCCGACTTCGGTGATTGAACTTCCGGCAATGGGGAGGATTAAACCAGCCGCTTCGCTTTTTTCAATATCTCCTTTATTTTCGCCAACAAGGCCACCAATATCGCTTCCCTTCGCATATATCTTGACATCCGCCTTGCTTTCGGCAATCGTACCACGGGATCTTCCGGCCAGCCCCCCTACACTGGATCCGCCCCGGACAACGCCCTCATACGAGACATTATCCAAATTGGCCGTCGTCTTTTCCATGTCGCCCACGATACCGCCCACATACTCACGGCCCTGCACTTCGCCATTTGTAACGTGCACATCGAGGATATACCCGGTAGCCGTGCCCGCAACGGCGCCGACATATTTCGAATGGGGCGCATAGATATCATCCAGGCCGCCCCACACCACAAGGGAATCAAAGTTCAAATGTGAGACCAGTCCACCCTGACCCAGGTTCGCGAAAAAACCCACGTTGTGCGCACAGGGCGTCCATATGCGCATATTCCTGATCGTAAATCCACGCCCCCAAAAATAGCCCGTGAAAACGGAAGCGTCCGCAGCATCCTTCTCAAGTCCCAAGGGAATGAACCCGTTGCACACGCCTTCACTGCACCATTCGCCATACGAGGCCGAAGCGTCGATATCGGCAGTCAGCATATAGGCTGAAGAATACAGGTAGGCACCCTTGCCTATCATCTTCAGGTCTTCGTAGTCATCGACCAGGAATGGGCTTTCGATGGTACCTTCGCCCTTCATGGTACCGTTCGCCGCGAACGAACAAACCGCAAGCAGCGACAATGCGGCTACAAAAGCAAGCCTGATTTTCATTGCGTTCCTCACCGACATCATGAACATAATATATACTCTCCTAATCCATTACGCAACGGACCGCAAACCCGTTTGCCAAGGGGAATGCCTTCAAAGTGACCGAATCGTCACTCCCGACAAGGATTCCATAAGCGGACTCACGGTCTTCCGAATCATTTTCGGCGCTCCACAGGTACGCCTTCAGCCCTTCGGAATCGAACGAACCGCTGCGGTAGCGTTCGCCGACAGCGACCGCCGAGAACCCGGTCCCGTTCGTGCCCGCGCCGCTATCCCAGCCTGCTGCCGACTTGAGCGCAGATGCAGCCGCGCTCCCCCCAGCCGCCGCCATCAGGGCGTTCCATTCCGTCGTATCGGGCAAATGCCAACCATCGGGGCAAACGGCCGCCCTTGCGACACTCCAGGTATAGAGGCGCCCCGCCTCCGCGCATTTCGCGGGATTGTTGTCGTAGCACCAGCTGCTGTCCTTAAGTCCGGGTACCGCCACGGTATCGAAGTAGTCCAGGTTCTCCGCCATCCACGTCTGGCCACCGATTTTTATCGTCGCGTAGGCATGGCCGTCGCGGGCATCCACGAGCGTCCCGTATTCCACTTCGGGGTTTAGGTAGGGGTTCCTGGAAACTTCCTCGACAATCTCGTCCACGTAGCTTTCGAACGACGGCGCCACGCCGCCCTCGCTCCAGCTTTCGACATTCCTGCGGATAGCGTCGAACCCGCCGTTTGCCTCGGCCGCGCGCGCCCAGCCTGCCATAGCCTTCTTCGTTTCGGCATCGTCCCACGAGCCGGCCGCGACAAATGCGTCATCGAACTTGTCGAGGCGTTCGGCCAGTTCCGCGACACCGCCATCGGCCTGCATCATCACGCTCACGGCAAGCAGGGCCGCATTGCCATCTCCCGGTTCTGCGATGTTCATGTCCTCGAACTCTTCAAGTTCGCCCGCAATTCCGAACGCCGCCAGAACTTCGGCCTCGGCCTGTTCCTTCGCGTCGTCAAAGTCCATGCCCTTCGCGGTCACCAGGCGCACCACGCGTCCATATTCCATGTGGGTGAACAGGTTCACGTTCACGCTGTTGCGGTCCGTAAGCCTTGTCACCGCGCGAAGAGTAAACTTGTCCGCAGTCCGCTCGCCCGTCAGTTCGTTCAGGTAATAGCCCGTCGCCTCGAATATGGCGCACGATGTAGACAAAGTAAGTTTCGCGAAATTGAATTCGCCCCTGCTGTTCGCAACAGAGCCCTCGGCAATCTCGCCCGTCGGTTCGAGAGTCTCGCAGTTGACGCCCTTCACCTTCACGGGCGTTCCCTCGACAAACGGGCCCTTCTGGAACACGCCCGATACGTCGGCGACAATGCCCGCATCTTCTGTAACGCCGCCCGCAACCTCGCTGTCGCCACAACCCACAACTACAAACGACAAAATGGCCAGAGGCAGCAACAAGACCGGCAATACGCCACCGACACACTTAAACAGTTTTCTTTTCATCATCCGTCCAGCCCCTTTTCAAATAGTCCTTGTCCTTGATGTTTTCGCTCACCGGGAACAGCTGCATGTTCAGGCGATACACCCGCTCCGTCTCGTCGTCTTCCACGACAATGGCCATAATGCGCTTGCGGCATTCCGCAAGTTCGTTCTTTATGCGCTCGTAGGCACGGCTCGTTATCCCCATGGTAAGCCCCGACATGTCGCGTTCCGATAGCGGCAAATCCAATGCACTAACCGCAAACTCCCCCATTTGCCTTTGCATCTCGCGAGCCGCCACCGGAACCGCGTCCACCTTCCCCATGGAAATGGCCTTGTCTGTCTGCTGGTAGTTACCGCTCCCGTCCTTCTTCAGGAGTTTCGCCTTCACCAAAAAATCGAGCGTCTCCGCAACCTCCGCCGCAGAAATCTTCTGCTTGCAGGCACGTGCGATATCGAGCGGCTTCGCGCCGGGCATGTGCGATGCGAGTTCACGGATCACCGGGTTTTTCCACGACTTGAAATAGTCGAATTCCTCGTTGCCCAGAACGCGCACCTTGTGCGCCATCGCGAGCGCGCACCGCTGTTCGAACGCCGCACGCTTCGCCTTGTCGTTTTTCGCGTGCGCATACGAGACCATGAGCACAAAATATTCGGCCTCGAAACCGACAAGCCCCATGGCGCGCGCGACCGAACCCGCAGCCGACACGCTCAGGTTCTTTTTCCCCTCGCTGACATACTTCAGGTACACCGCCGACGAAAAACCGACATCCCGGGCAAAATCTCGCCAGGTAAATGCCGAACTCCGCTTACGTTCCTCGTAGTAGTCACGAATGAACTTGCGATAATCAGTGTATTCTACAATCGCATTCATCACTACAAATATAGCCTTTTTCCGGGGCTGTGCAACGGAATAGAGCACAAAAATGCCGTTTTTACTTCAAATTTTACACTTTTGGAGAATTCTTATAAAATTTCAGTATTCTAGAACACAAAAGTGTATTCTCGGAACACGGCTGTATTCCTGGAACACAAAAAAAGGGCACATAAAACTAGGGATTTTTCTTTTCCTGGCCGCGGAGCATCCGTTCGCGGGTCTTTTCGCGGCTCATCCAGGTGAGCACCAGGTTCTGCCAGATAACGTAACAGGTCGGGGCGAGCGCCACCACCGGGCCTGCGAACAAGGTAGATACCCAGATGACGAGCGTCGTGTTCTTCTGCCCCATGCTCTGCGACCCCTCGATGGGGCGGCGCTTGCGTTCACAGAACCAGCCGAGCCAGAACAGCAAAATGCAGAGCACCAGCGAGACCCCCGCCATCATCGGGAGCTTGCCGCTGTTCCACAAGTCGGTGAACCCCATCTCGCGGATATCGAAACTCGCCTTCGAAATGATGACGAACACCGAGAACGTCCAGATGAACATCGTGTACTTCTGGAATTTCGCGGCGCGGTCGGCAAGCTCCGGGTAGAACGCGCGCAGGCCCAGCGCAAACGCGAGCGGTATGCTGATGATGGGCTGGATGGTATTGAAAATCTTCATCGCGATTTCGGAGAGGCTCGCATCGGCGCCGGTAAGGCACCCGAAAATGACGGGGATCGAAAAGCACGCGAGCAAGTTCCCGCTCAAAAAAATCTTGAGCGCGAGCGAAGCCGATCCGCCGAGCATCTTGGCCATCGTGGGGGCGGCATTCGCAGGCGGGCAGAGAGCGATGATGGCACCGCCCAGCAGCACCTCGCGCGGGAGCCCGAACAGTTCCACGATACCCCACAGGGCGGCAATCAGCACAAGGCTTGCGACAAACGCGCGGGCCTCGATCTTGAACGTGTAGCCGTGAGTCTGCGGCGGGATCTTCGTGACAAACGTCAGGAACATCATCGAGCCGATAAGGAAGGGCATCATAGGCGAAAGCACGTGCGCCTGCGGGAGCAGAATCCCGAGAACAATCGCCAGCGGCATCAATATGGACCGCAAATTCCTCATAGCGTGCCCAAATGTAGAAAATTGCTACATTTCGCTCCATGCTTCGTTCCAAGTACCAAGCCTTCTCGGATACGACGTCCGAGAACGTCTTCAAACCGAAAAAACAGGCAAACCCGATTACCCTGGTGGTGCTCGGTTATCTTATGCTTATAACCGTCGGCGCGGTACTCCTGCGCCTGCCGGTCTCCACCCGCGAGCCCATCGACTTTCTCCAGGCGCTCTTCACGGCCACATCCGCAGTGTGCGTGACAGGCCTTTCCGTCATCGACATCAGCTCGACCTTCTCGACATTCGGCAACTGGGTGCTCGTCGTCCTCATGCAGCTGGGCGGCCTCGGCATCATGACCGTGTCTACCGTGCTTATCCTGCTTGCGGGCATGCACCCGGGCTTTAACCACCAGTCCGTGCTGCTCGCCGACTTCACGCAAGAGGGAAACGTCGACGCGAAGCGCATCCTCATGGCCGTCCTCCCCTTCACGTTCATACTGGAAGCCATCGGCGGCGTGCTCTACTTTACGCAGTTTGGAGACATGGAGCTCCACGACCGCATCTTCTGCTCGCTATTCCAGGCAGTCAGTTCGTTCTGTAACGTCGGGTTCACGCTGTTCCCCGACTCGCTCGTACAGTTCCAGCTGAACCCGGTCATGAACATCACCACCTGCATCCTCGCGCTGGCCGGGGGCTTCGGGTTCCTCGCCATAACCGAGTTGCAGTATTCCTTCGACTTCAAGCAGCGCAAGTTCCGCAAGATTTCGCTCCATACCCGCATCGCGACGTTCTGCACGTTCGTCATCATCGGCGCAAGCATCGTCGCCTTCATGATAACCGAATGGGGCAACACGCTCGACGGCTTAAGCTTCTTCGACAAGCTCCAGACCACGTTCTTCATGGCCTTCACGAGCCGCACCGCGGGCCTCAACACGGTAGACACCCCGGCCCTGTGCGCAAGCTCCCTGTTCTTCTTCGCCATCATCATGTTCATCGGCGCAAACCCCGGCAGCTGCGGCGGCGGCATCAAGGTAACGACCGCGGCGGTCATCGGGCTGCTCGGGTTCAACCGCCTGCTCGGTCGCGAAAAGACCCAGGTCATGGGCCGTACCATCCCCGAAACCACGGTCGACAAGGCCGTGCGAATCTTCGTGGTCGCCATCGTCGTTATAGCGCTTGCAACGATGGTCCTCCTCATCACCGAGATTCCGGCGGGCACCGGGTTCAACGAGAACGGCACCCCCTTCCTCAAGATCCTCTTCGAGGTCATCAGCGCCTACAGCACCTGCGGACTCTCGATGGGGCTTACCGGCGAACTTTCCACCGTGGGCCAGATTGTCATCTGCTGCGTGATGTTTATCGGCCGTATGGGCCCGCTTTTCCTCATTTCGGCGGTCGCCGGCAGGGTCCAGAACACTACCTGGTATGCCGAAGAAGACATCATGGTGGGCTAATCATCAATTGATAATTGATAATTAGGGATTGATTACTAAATTATAGCTCATGGCATCGAAGCAGTACATCATCATCGGGCTCGGCAACTCCGCCATCTTTCTGGCCCGTCACCTGACCAGTCTCGGCCACGACGTGCTCGTGGTGGACAACCACCCCGAAAAGGTGCAGGACATCTCCAGCACCGTATCGCAGGCCATGGTCGCCGACTCCACACGCAAGAAACAGCTCGCGAGCATCCCGCTCCAGAAGGCGGACTCCGTCATCGTCTGTATCGGCGAGAACCTGGAAGCAAGCCTCCTTACCGTACTGAACCTGAAGGAACTCGGCGTAAAGCACATCATCGCGAAGTCCTCTAGCGCCGCCCACTCGAGCATCCTCGAGAAGCTCGGCGTCTCCGACATCTTCCACCCGGAACGCGACAGCGCCATCGCGCTCGCCGAACGCCTGAACAGGCCGAACATGCTCGACTTCCTGCCGTTCATGGAAGGCTTCTCCATCGTCGAGGTCGTGTGCCCCGAAAAGTTCCAGGGCAAGACCCTCAAGGACCTCTCGCTCACGCACAAGTACGGCATCCAGGTCATCGCCATCCGCGACCCGCTCGAGACCAAGCCCAAGATAGGCAACCTCGCCGACTACGTGCTCAAGGAAAACGACGTGCTGTTCCTCATGGGCCCGAACGACGCCCTCGACGACTTCAAGGGCTAGCAGGGACCCGCCGCAAGCCGAAAAAACAAAATTTCTGTAATAATTACAAAAATTTATAACAAAACGATTGACAAAGCGCGATCGTGATTTTATAATTTCCATAATCACAGTTACAAACACCCAAACCCCCGCCAAGCGGGACAGGAGACACAAATGAAAGTATGGGTTTGCAAAGTCTGCGGTTATGTCCACATGGGCCCCGAGGCTCCGGACGAATGCCCCCAGTGCCACGCTCCCAAGAGCAAGTTCTTCGAAAAGGAGGACAAGTCTAGCGGCAAGATCGTATGGGCCGACGAACACAAGATCGGAGTCGCCCAGGGTCTCGATGCCGAGGTCGTCCAGGGACTGCGCGAGAATTTCGCAGGCGAATGCACCGAAGTCGGCATGTATCTCGCCATGAGCCGCCAGGCCGACCGCGAAGGGTTCCCTGAAGTCGCCGAGGCCTACAAGCGCATCGCCTTCGAGGAAGCCGAACATGCCGCCAAGTTCGCAGAACTCCTCGGCGAAGTCGTCTACCCCGACACCAAGAAGAACCTCGAACTCCGCGTCGCCGCCGAAGCGGGCGCCACCGAAGGCAAGCTCGCCCTCGCGAAGCGTGCGAAAGAACTCGGCTACGACGCCATCCACGATACCGTCCACGAAATGTGCAAAGACGAGGCCCGCCACGGCGGAGCCTTCCAGGGCCTGCTCGGACGCTACTTCAAGTAAGCGATGGCATCCGCTTCCGTCATGCTTCAAGAATGCGGGATCCGCCCGTCGCTACAGCGGGTCCTCATTCTCGACTACCTGAAAAGCGTCCATTCGCACCCGTCGGTGGATTCCATCTACCAGGCGCTGCTGCCAGGCAATCCCGGGCTCTCGCGGACGACCGTCTACAACACGCTCGAACTGTTCGCGGAAAAAGGGCTCGCCCTCTCGCTGGACTTCGGCGAAGGGTTCCTGCGCTACGACGGCGAGACCAAACCGCACAGCCATTTCCGATGCGAAAAATGCGGCAGGGTCATCGACATCGACAGCGTCCCGGAAGGTTGCGAACAGATGCTCCCCGAAGGCTGTTCGCTCACCGGAGCGTCGCTCTACATGTTCGGGCTCTGCCCGCAGTGCAACAGGGACCGCGACGTGTGACAAAGTTTACATAAGTTTATTTTTTTTCAGAACAAAATAACAAACCCCGCATAGGCGGGGTTTTCTTTTTAACTTATTATCTATCTTAGACTTAGGGGCGAGGTCCGACCTAGAACACCGGCTGGTCGCTTCCCTTTTCCTTGCCCTTCTTCTGCGCGAGCCCTTCCTTCGCGAGGGTGCGGTGCTCCACGTAGCCAAGAACGAAATAGCGGTTGGACTTGCCGACGACAGCCGTAAAGGCGTTCAGGACCTTGACCCCGAACCATTCCTGGTAGTTGTTGCGGCCTTCCTTGATGGCGGATTCAACAAGCGTCGGCGCCTGCGAAGGCTTGCCGTACTTGAGCGTAAACTGTTCCGACATGTATTCCGCAGCCTCGATGGCCTTGAACCTGCGGCTCGCCTCCACCTTGCCCGTGCGGATTTCAAAAGCGTAGAACTTGTCGTTCGCGTTAAAGATGAAAGAAACCTGAACCGGCAGTTCGCCGAAATTGAACATGGGAAGCACAACCCGCTCACCCTTGCCCATCTGGCCGAAGGGCTCGTAGCCCATCTTCATCACCTCTTCAATCACTGTCTCGCGCGAGGCGCCAAAGGGGATACCGGCAAATTCGAGTTCGCCATTGCGCTGTGCGAACGCTTCCATGGAAAGCGCCAGCAGCAACAAGACGATGATATTTCTAAACATGGACACGGACTATCTCCTAAAACCTTTGTAAAAGATAGTAAACTTTCAGCAAAAATGGGCCGTCCGGACGGTTTTAGGGCCTCTTTATCTATATTTTGCAACATGGCTAGCACTTTTGGCAAAATTTTCAGCGTGACGACCTGGGGCGAATCCCACGGTCCGGCAGTAGGCGCCGTCGTGGACGGATGCCCGGCAGGGCTTCCCCTCTGCGAAGAAGACATCCAGTTTTACCTCGACCGCAGGCGCCCGGGGCAGGGCGCGATGACCACCGCCCGCGACGAAAAGGACAAGGTCAGGATCCTGAGCGGCGTTTTCGAAGGCAAGACGACCGGGACTCCCATCTCGTTCGCCGTATTCAACGAGGACCAGCGAAGCCATGACTACGCGGATATCGAGAAATGGTACAGACCGGGACATGCCGACCTCTGCTACGACATGAAGTACGGGTTCCGCGACTACCGCGGCGGCGGACGCAGTTCCGCACGCGAAACCATCGGCAGGGTCTGCGCGGGCGCCGTCGCACGCAAGTTCCTCGCACAGGTCGCCGGAACAGAATTTATCGCGTGGGTCGATTCCGTCGGCAACATCGACTGCCCCGAATTCGACATCGGTACACTCACGCACGAATCTATCGAAGCCTCTCCCGTCCGCTGTCCCGTTCCCGAAGCGGGCATGAAAATGGAAGAAGAAATCCTCGACGCGAAGAAGAACGCCGACAGCATCGGCGGCACGGTGCGGCTGCTGGTGCGCGGCGTCCCCGCCGCACTCGGCGAACCCGTGTTCGACAGGCTCGACGCGCTGCTCGCCCAGGCGATGCTCAGCATCCCCGCCTGCAAGGGTTTCGAGATCGGCAGCGGGTTCGCCGCTGCGCGCATGCGCGGCAGCCGCCACAACGACGAAATCTACTTCGACGGCAAGCAATACCGCACGCGCACAAACAACGCGGGCGGCTGCGTCGGAGGAATCAGCAACGGCGAAGACATCCTCTGCCGCATGGCGTTCAAGCCCACCGCGACAATCGCGCAAGCGCAGAAGACCGCCGGCCGCGGAGGGGAGAACGGAGAACTCGCCGCCAAAGGCCGCCACGACCCGTGCGTCGCGGTACGCGCGCCGGTCATCGTCGAAAGCATGGCCGCCATCGTGCTTGCCGACCTCTACCTGCAGCAGAAACGCCACTGCCTGTAGCATGGCCTACGGCCAGGACGCCGCAACGACATGAACACATTAACGCGCCTCCCGCTCACATGCCTTGCCGCCTTTTACCATGCCGCATACCGGCTCCACCACCGCCTTTGCCTCAAGCCCGGGCAGCCGCTCCAAAATTCTAGCTTGTATGTAATAGGAAGCTTCCGCATCGGGGGCGCGGGCAAGAGTCCGTTCACCGCGTGGTTCGTCCGTTTTCTCCGCGAACAGGGCGCCGGGCGTATCGCGGTCCTTTGCCATGCGAAAGCCCGCGACGAAGCGCAAATGCTACGGCAGCGGCTTGCGCAATTGCCGCAGGTCCAGGTATTCTCGACAGGCAACCGCTACCGCACCGCCCACGAACTCGACGGCGAATTCGATGCGATCGTCTGCGACGACGGATTCGAGGACACCCGACTTTCCGGTGCCATAGTCATCCGCCTCGACTGGGAAGACCCGCCCATGCACACCGAAAGCCTCGTGCCCGCGGGCATGTTCCGGAGCATGGCTACGGATCATGCGGCGCCCGCAATCGCGCTCCGTTGCGCGAGCGCGCATACGGGCGCCGATGCCGATGTCACCTTCGGCATCGCGGGCATCAAGAACGCAGCGGGCAATTCCCTCAGCCACGACCCGGTCCTCCTCTGCGGCATAGCCGACCCGTCCCGGTTCGCAAGCGACGTCGCCGCTTCGGGAATCCGCGCAACCCGCACCATCGCACTCCGCGACCACGACAGGCGCCTGCGGCGCATCCTCGAAGCCCTTCTCCGCGATGGCGAACAAGTCGTCATCACCGAGAAGGACTTCGCAAGGCTCCCCCCGGAACTCCAAAATGAACATGCAGTCTTTATCGCCCGCCAGCGGGTTCTCGTCTCGGACTCTGCCAAAAACGCGCTTATCGCAGCCCGCGCGAACGCAGGGCGCTAAACGGATGGCCTCACGTTATTATTTTTTATGCAACGTGCAAACCGCAAGAAGGAATAGAAAATGAATCTCACTACGCGTATTAAGGATTTGATGAACGCCCTCTCCGCAGGCATCCCCGAACGCGAATTCTGTATCGAACTTGCCTTTCTCACGACCATCGTCCGTGAACCGTTCTACCTCTACGGCCGCTCCGGCTCCGGCAAGGCCATCGTCATCGACAGGCTCGTCGCCGCATTCAAGAACGCCAAGGTGCTCCGCATCGGCAGGCGCGTCCAGGAGATTCCCTCCAAGCTCAGCGACTATAACCTTATCGTATTCCAGAGCTACGACGTCACGAACGAACGCCAAAAAGAGAGCGTGCAGATTGCGCTCCAGGATCGCGCCGGCACGCCGGTTATCATTTCGGGCGACCTGCGCCCCGAAGTGGCCCTGACCCGCGGTGAGATTGTAGACAAGATAGCGCTCACCGTCGCCCTCCCCGACAGCATCTCGGCAAGCGCCCTCTGCCAGCTGCTCACGACCCCCCGCGATGTGACCCTGACCGACATCCCCGCAGAACTCACCATCACGCCAGAAGAATCCGCGGAATGGAAAGAGAAAATCAACAAGATTGCATTCTCTGCCGATGCGCTCGACATGATCGGCAAGCTCGCCGAACTCTGCGACTCAAACAACATCTACGTCTCCATCAAGAAATGGATGGTCCTAAGCAACATCGCAAAGGCCGCCGCCTTCTTCAACGGGCGCACCGAAGCCAGCCTCATGGACACCTTCTTCCTCGGCACAAACATCTGGGGCCGCACCATTTCGAACAAGATTATTGTCGAAGGCTACAAGAAGATAGCCCTCGAAATCCTCCTGAAAAACATCCCGGAAATCCATGAAAAGCGCTACGATGCCGACGACCTCCTCGCCCGCATCGACAGGCTGCTGAACAGCAGCAACAACAAATACGACACCAGGGAATTCAACAACGAAGCCTGCGTTATGTACAAAGTTACAATCGCCGGCGAATCCACGCCGCTCTATGTTCCGCTCCGCTATATCGAAACGGATGGCGACTTCAACCCGTACAACGAACTGCGCCAGGTCGAAAAGCGCGTGCGCTGCAACTATCACGGCACTTCCAACTGTTCCATCGCCATCGACTCCGCAGTCAAGGGCATCGGGCTGCGCACCAACGTGGTCCGTTCCAGCAACAGCACCCTCAAGACAGGCAAGTTCGAAGATTACGCAACGCTCCCGACCTATATCCTGAGCGAAAACGACCCCGACATCATCGCGCAAAAGAAAATCCAGCGCGAAGAAATCCGGAAGGAAGTCAACGCCTCCATGGAACGCGAATCCAAGACGCTCCTGAGCCTGCGCGATACCTACCGCAGCCTCAAGCAGAACCGCAACGAGCTGTTCTGTAACCAGCAGCTCTTTGACGAAATCCTCGGACAAATCAAGGAAGAATTCGACGCGACTTCCGTTCTGATTTCCAAAATCAAGGAAGCGCACGCCAAACTCGACGGCAAGGCGTCCTAGAGGTTATCGATACTGTCGGGAATCTCGTTTCGCATCACGAGCAGGATCGCGTTCTGCCCGACGATGACATACTTTTCGCCGTTGATTTCTATTTCGGTTCCGCTCGCATGCAGGTAGAGCGCCTCGTCGCCTTCATGGACCTGGAGCGGCACATAGTTCACCGCATCTTCCCTTTCGCCCGTAAAGATGGAATCCGGATCGCGGTTCGCGGGAATCGGGTATCCGGGTCCGACCCGCATCACGAGCCCCGCATGCACGGCGTCATGGTCCTTCACGCTCGGCGGCAGGTATAGCCCGCTCCCCGTTCGGTTCGACGCCTCCAGGGACTTTATCAACACTCGGTCGCCAATTACAACAACATTTTTCAAAGCATCCATCATGGGCGCTAAAATAGAATTTATATTGCAGCTGTGGTCATCGCAATTCTCATAGCGCTCTGGTTTGCCATATCCATCGGCATGCTCGGTATCGTCCTCTCGACACCGAAAGGGAGGGCCATGCTGAAAATCCTGTGGCGCAGCCGCAAAATCCGCATCGCGTGCGCCGCGGCTGTCGTAGCGATCATCGCCATCGCCACCATCTTCGTGCTCCATCCGAAGCCAGCCGCCCCCGAACCGCTGGACGCAAGGCACATATTCGAGAGCTACTCCCGCACGCTCGTCTCCGCAATGGAAGCAAGCGGTGCCATCGCGATCGATTCCCGGTGCAACCTCGAAAGCCCGAAGCCCGAACTTGCGCACACGCTCCCCGTCCTCGTCGAAGTCTACCACGAAATGGTCAACAGGCCCACCACGGCAAGGCTCGTGCGCCTCGACGACACGCTGGTCCTCTCCTTCGACGGCTACAAGCAATTCAAGAACAGGACTATCAAGATTACGAAGGGCGTGCAAAAAAGACTCGGCCCGCGCTATTCCATAAGGATGCAAAGCAAGGGCGAAAGCCACGAGCTCGAAATCACATACAGGGGAAGCCCCTGGGACAACGAACAGCTCTGCGCCCTTCCCGTCCTGGAAGCAAGCCTCCGCGAAAAGGTCGACCCCGCCATGCTCATGTCCATCATCCGCCACATTTCGGGATTCGACTTCAACTACAAAGGCGAAAAGACCGGACGCGGCCTGCTCGCACTGGATTCAGGAGACGGCCTCGCGCAAATCCGCACCGGGGCGCGCATGCTGAAGGCAGCCCTCGATACCGCCAAGAGCGAAGAAGACGCCATCGCCGCCTTCTATCCCGAAAACAGCATCCAGGGGCTAAACGCCGAGTGGCGCAAGAGCCCGCTCAAGAACGGCTGGGTGCAGGATGTCCTTGCCGACATCCCCTTCTACAGGAACAACGGATTGTCCCACGCGCAGGTCGGCCGCTAGGCTACTTCCCGCGCTTTACCCCCATCGTGAACGTGTCGTCGCGCTTGCCGACAGTCTCGCGCCCCGCCTTCACGCGCCATTCGAGCTTCGATACATACGCGCCCGTGCCCACGAGCCTTCCATTCTCGCTGCGGGCGTTCCATGCGAGGAATACCTTCGCCGGATTCGAGCGGCAGTCTCCATTGAACACCGCAGTGTCGGAACAAGCCACGGAACCCTTCGCCCGGTTCACAAACTGGCCAAGGTTCGAAAAATAGCTCACTTCCCATTCGATGCGGATAGAATCGATGGACACCGAATCGCTCGCCGTAAGGCCCAGTTCCTGCAAATCGTAGTTCAAAAGCTGCCCCGGAAGGCCCGTCTGTTCCACGGCATCCTTCAAGGACATCTCGGGCGGAATAGCGAACGTGTGCACGCCGCCTTCCCAGGATGCAGTCTGTTCCGCAGTCTCCTGCGAAAGCGTAACCACGCCCGGCACGTCCACCAGCAATCTCTGGCCGCCAATGACCCTCACCCACGGATTGTTCGCATGGGGCACGTTCCCGCCCAGGTCCCGGATCGCGCCCGGCATGAGCCGCACCGAATCACCCACGGCAGGCAGCACCTCGTCTTCGCCGCCATAGAAGTAAAGGTCATAGCGCACGCCATTCTGCAACCTGGTCCTGCGTGGCGATACCATCTGCGCCGACGCCTGTTCGCCCATCCGCCAAATCCTGAAATCGAACAAGTCCTCCGCGGCGAGATTCGTATCGAGTGATCCCTCGCTCAACAGGAGCGTCAACGTCGTCATCTTGTCCTTGCCCGGATTCACTATGGCGCTCAACAGCACGGGTCCGACCCTGTCCTCTATCATGCCGTTCATCGAAAGCGAAATCGAGTCTCCCTTGTCCTCGTCCCAGTAGGTGTAATGGTAATGCAAGCCTCCCTGGTAGATTTCCTTGTTTCCGCCGGTAAAAACCTTGTCGAGCAGGGAATCCGCCGTCACTACGATATCGGACGCGTTCTCGATTTTCGTGCGGACACTTTCAACCCCCACGATTCTGCTCCAGGCCGAATCACCGAACGACCATGCAAGCGTATCGGGAATGTCGGAATCGAAGGCCTCGCTGAAGGGGATGTGCAGACTGTCGGGAACGCCGTCGCCATCTCGGTCGAACATGTAGCCCTTGCTCGCAAACGGCACGGGCGGTTCCATCATGTTGATGTTCTCCCACACGATCTTGTTCGCAACCTGCGAACCGGAAACCGTGAACGAGGCATTGTTGACCGCCGCAAGGCCCATCACGTTGAATATCGCATAGCCCGAAGAATCCGTCGTGACACTCGTGATCGGCTGTCCGTTCGCATCCAGGAACGAGAGCGAATCCGCAGTCGAGAGGTCCACCGACACGATACAGTCGGCGCAGACCTGCCCGATATACATCACCATGATGCGTACCGGGTAAGACACAAAAGCCATCAGCGTATCCTTGCCGCCATTGTCACCCGGGACCCCCATCGGTTCGAGCAGCAAGTTGTAGCCTTTCGGGTCAAACGGTTCGCCCGCCGCATCCGCAAACGCGATATCCGGAAGCGGGTACTCCGGCACCTCGAAATACACCTGCGAACGCTGCGAGGGGTCGGCCACCAGGTAAAAATCGAGCATGTACATTCCCGGCGGGAGCGCACGCGCACGCACGATCGCCGCCGTATCGATAACAAAGCCCGCCATGTTCTCGTTGACGGTAATGCCGCCGTAGTTCACGCCCGGCTTCAGCACCTCGCCCTCCTGCAATGCAGTCTGTCCGTACAGAATGAAGGACGATTCCGCAAGCGTCGTATCCACCTTCCCCACGCTCGAAATGTCGCAGGTCAGGTTCTCTTCCGTAAGAATCTGCAGAATCACGTACTCGATGGTTCCGTCATCCGTATGCTGTTCCACCGGGAAGTAGCGCTTTTCCGTCTGCAGGTTGATGGAGGTGCGCATCTTGAAGTTCGAACCCGTCGCGTTCCTTTCCGAGAAGAATATGTGGAACGGATAGATCTTGCCTTCCTCGAGCCCCATCGTGTCGAGATTCACCGCGCCTTCCACCGGGTTGTGGCACCCGCCTATATCCACCGCGAGGCGGTTGTCGATAAACACCCACACGTCATCGTCTCCGCGGAACTCGAAGTACTGCCCCGGAATGTACTGGAACTGCGCCGAAATCTTCATCGCGAAGCTGTAATTGTGCCTGCAGCCGCTCACGTTCCAGTCGAATTTCGGGTTCTTCACCGTCTTCGCGGAATCCAGGTACTCAAAATCGTCAATCGGATAGAATCCCGGATTCAGCGTGTCGTTGCAGTCGTTCTCGTTCGTAAAGTCCGCAAGCCAGAACCCTTCCTCGTCGAGCGTGAGGTCGATATCGCGGCAAGTCGCATTCGTGTATTCCTTGCCCCCGGCATCGGTCGCCACTACCTGCGGCACAAACCATTTTTCAATCTCGTGCGCCGCGGAACACTGGTTCCACGGATAAACTAACGAATCCACGCGCGCAGGCAAGCCGTTCACTAGTTTATCCTGAACCATTCCCAACACGTGACCGCCACAGGTCTTGAGCGAATCGAGTTCGCCATTCTGGTTCTTCTCCCACACCGTCGTATAGGGGTTGCCGTTATAGATGTTGCCGAAGTCCACGTCAATCGCGTCCGCATACGATTCTCCGGCCCAGTCCACCACCATCGCCGAAATCTTCATCTCGGGGCAACGTCCCAAGTGGTTCGGGAACGTCACGTCCAGCAGCGGGGCACTGCTCGAAACCGGGTAAGGGTGCACCCACACCGTATCGCGCACCTTCAGCACCGAATCAAGACGCACCATCTCGCCCAGATCCTTGCCCTCGACCGCAATGCCGCCCATGCTGTAGTAATCCATGCCGAACGTCTGCTTAAAATAGACGCCCCAGTCATCCACATGCTTGTAGTAGGTACCCTCGTACCAGCCGCAGGTATCCTTCTGGCGATCCATCGGCAGCGGGCCCATCTTTACCGTATCGTCCATCGAAACCACGAGCATCGAGGGCGACATGTCGTCCCACGGCGAAAGCAGGCGCACCACCTTCGGTTCGGGCGGGTAGTACACGAAATCCTTTACATGCAAAGACGTACTCGCGAACATCCACGTCTCGTAAATGCCGGCAGGGAACAGGTCCGTGGCCAGCGGGCGTTCCGCATCGTCAAAATACTTGTGCTGTGGCCACTCGTTCTGCCCGCGATAGAACTGCACCCACGCCCACGTCGAATTCCACTTCGGCGAACTCACCAGCGAATCGTCAAAACTGATATGCCGCCAGTACTTGTATTCGCCCTCGGCCGTGAGCGGAGTCGGCTGGTTCATGATGTTGTTGTCCACCGAGATGTAGAAGGCGCTGTCGCGGTAACTCGTGTTGGTGCGCCACGGGTGATAAACGTGAAGTACCCGCGTCGGGTCAAAGCATTCGCCCTTCGTTCCTATCGTAAGCGAGGCCTCGGGAGTTGCCGACGTGCCATCCACATAGACGGTATCCCCCGCAGCGAGGACCGCCGACAAATCGACGACCGAATCGGAATCCGCAGGCACAACATACCACGGAGCCTTGTAGCGGACAAAGTAAGCACTCTGTATCGGGTTCGCCGCCATCATCGTGGGCGTAACCGAGCCGTAGAACCACCCGCACTTCGAGGCATCGCCCGGAATGAACCGCATCAGCACGGAATCCGCACCGAAAATCATCTGCGGCAAGGACTTGTTACCCCACGGGCTCTTGAACCACACAATTTTCGAACCCGGAGCCATGAACGACTTCTCGTAGGTACCGTCAGCCTTCGTGTATAGCCAGAGCTCCGTCTCCGCGCCAAAGAACTCGCCCATCTTGAATTCGTTCGAGCCCCACGTGACGCAGTTGTTCTGGTTAAAATTATAGTCGGCAGTATTCGGGCAGGCCTTGATGTTGAAGCTCATCCAGTCCTGAAAATCGGCAAGCGTCTTGCCCACCCAAATGTAGGTGAACCAGCCGTCGCCATCGCTCTTCATCATCGTCGAGGAATTTGCGTCGAAATGCGGGTTGTAGTCGCCACCCGCACCGCCCAGTACATGCGGCACATAATCGCTCCGGGTCGCATCGTCACGCCACGGTGACTGGAAATGCAGAATAAGGTCGGCCCAGGCAGCAGATCCGAACAAAAAAAGCAAACAGACACCCAAACAAATGCGCTTCATACCAACTCCTTTCCGAGCGCAATAAACAACTATAGGTAATGTATATTCAAAAAGCGGAAAAAGAGCGTCTAGCAATCGCAAAAAGCGGAAAGCGTTGTCTTAAACGCAATAAAAAAAGCCCGCGGGAATGTGGCG
>NZ_DFLC01000007.1:0-1507 GCF_002374005.1 Fibrobacter sp. UBA3629
ATACCGCAGGCGATATACACCTTCGGGCGTACGGTCACGCCGGTCTGGCCAATCTGGCGGTCATGATCGGCAAAGCCCGCGTCGATAGCGGCACGGCTTGCGCCCACTTCGGCGTGGAGTTCCTTCGCCAGTTCGAACAGCATGTCGAAGTTTTCCTTGGAGCCCATGCCGTAACCACCGGCGACCACGATGGGTGCGCCCTTGAGGTTGTGCTTGGCCTTTTCCACATGGCGTTCGAGCACCTTGACCACGTATTCCGTTTCCGGCACGTACTTGGCCACGTCGTGCTTGATGACTTCGCCCTTGTAGTTCGGATCGACAATTTCCTTCTTCATCACGCCTTCGCGCACCGTCGCCATCTGCGGGCGGTGTTCCGGGTTCACGATGGTAGCAACAATGTTGCCGCCGAACGCCGGGCGAATCTGGCAGAGCTGGTTTTCGTAGAACTTCTTCACGCCGCCGATGCTCATTTCGAAGCTGTCGATTTCGAGTTCGGTACAGTCGGCGGTAAGGCCGCTGTGCATGGCGCTGGAAATACGCGGGCCGAGGTCACGGCCAATCACCGTTGCGCCCAGCAGGCAAATCTGCGGCTGCTCTTCCTTGAAGAGGTTCACCACGAGAGAAGCGTGCGGGTTGGTGGTGTAGGGGAAGAGCCCTTCGGCGTCAAACACGTGGACCTTGTCCACACCGTAGGGGAACACCTGCTTTTCAATTCCGTCGAGGCCCTTGCCGGCACAGATGCATTCGAGCTGAACGCCGAGCGTGTTGGCGAGCTTGCGGCCCTTGGACAAAAGTTCGAGGGAAACGTCGACAACGGTCGTGCCCTCAATTTCGCAATATACAAATACGTTATTCATAGGCTAGCCAATAATCTTCCCGTCTAAAAGTTCCTTGATAAGTCCTTCGACGTCGGCGTCGCTTGCGGTGAGCGTGCGGCTTTCCTTCGCCTTGAACACGATGTTCTTGACAGCCTTCACGTTCGTCGGAGAACCGGCCTTACCGATCTGGGCAGGGTCTGCGTCGATGTCGGCGGCACCCCACTGCGGAATGTTCAGGTAGGGCTTCTTCACGATGAGGGCTTCGTACTTTTCGGCGTCTTCCGGCTTGCGTTCGGCAACCACCGTAGCGTTCTTGAACTTCATGAGGCGCTTTGCGTTGCGCGGACGGCACGGGGCCGCACTTCCGTTCACGGTCACGACCAGCGGGAGCGGTGCTTCCACCGTTTCCACGCCACCGTCGATGTGGCGGCGGATAACGACCTTCTTGGCCTTTTCGTCGAGGGAGAGAATTTCTTCGGCGTAGGTCACCTGCGTGAGGCCGAGCTTTTCTGCAATCTGCGGACCGACCTGTGCGGTATCGCCGTCGATAGCCTGGCGGCCACCGAGAATGATGTCGTAGTCGCCAATCTTCTTGACGGCCTGGGCGAGCGTGTAGCTCGTAGCGAGAGTGTCAGCACCACCGAGCGGGCGGTCCGTCACCACGAAACCTTCGTCGGCACCGCGGTACA
>NZ_DFLC01000007.1:1601-17331 GCF_002374005.1 Fibrobacter sp. UBA3629
GCTTCGCGGACGACTTCGGCAGACTTCGGGAGACCCATCGTCAGCACAGAGATGGTGGAACCCGGGAACTGGTCCTTCAAACGAAGGGCTTGCTCCAGGGCGTTCAGGTCTTCGGGGTTGAAGACCGCGGGCAATGCGGCACGATTGATGGTTCCCTGCTCCGTCATGGCATCGGGGCCCACGTTTCGTGTATCAGGTACTTGCTTAGCAAGCACAACGATTTTAAGACTCATTATATCCTTATAGTGTTGAATTTACGTTTTATGTTTTGCTGTGTACAAGATAGAAATTATCGGGTGCTCCGCCCCGACCTCCAGTAGAGGTCTTTCCCACGTCATCTCCGCATAAGAAAATTGACGTTTTTTTGTAATAAAATACTTTGGCTTAAATGCGAAAAAAGCCCGATTTGAGATTCAATCGGGCTTAACGTGATTTCAAAGTATATTATACTGCTTATTTCACTTCCACGTAAACGCCCTTGGGCAGGTCGGGGAGGGATCCGTTGGCGTTGCGCGCCCCTACGGGCTGACCGAGCACGTTGAATATCCTGTTCCCGGGCTTGCCGTAACGAGCCTTCTCGATATTGCGGATGATGGTGGTGCCGCCTTCGATTGTCACCTTGATTTCGAAGGTGACCTGCTTGCTCCCGTAAACGAGCGCTTGACGCACGGTGAATGTGTCCCCGCCCTTGACCTTGTTCGGCATGTGGCCGATTTTCGTGGTCATGGTCGTAAGGTCCACGTTGGAGAACACGATGCTGGTGCCGTTCGGGTCCCAGGCAACGATTTTTCCGCTATTGTCGAACCAGTGTCCGGTGCCTTCGCCGGTAGTGTTGCTGTTGAGGCTCCCGTCGGGTTCCACTCCGTAGAATTCTACTTTGTCTTCAATTTCGGTCCGCTTGATGCCGAAAATGCTTGCGACTTCGTTGCCGTTCAGGTCGAGCGTTACGGGCGCATAGTTGTCGCTTATCGGGAGTGTCGTTTTGAGCGCGATTTTCTGGACCGTGATTTCGACAGAACTGCTGGATGCGGGTTCCGACGAACTGGACGATGGCTCGGAACAGTTCTCGCCGATGCAGAACGTGAGCGTCTCTCCGGGGGTCCCGATGTCGGTGATTTTCAATCCCGTCTTGGAACCGTTGTACCAGCGGATAGCGGGGTAGGCGTCATCTGAAAATTCCGCGTAGGTCCCGCTCTTGAAGAACGTGTTGGCGGTGCTGCCCGGGCTTGGCCACTGGTCAGTTACGGCATCGCTCGTTTTGCCTGCCGCGCTGGCGTGCACGATTCGGAGTCCGAGTTTGTCTGCGGAGGAATTTCCTTCAATCGAAAAGTCGTAATGTTGCATCAGGAGGCCGCTACCTGCTAGGACTTTGTTACGGCCTTTATTTTGTACGTAAGACCAGACGAGGCCTTCCTGGTTTGGCCTTGCGGGGTTCTTGTAGCGGTAGCAGAATTCACCCGGTTTCGTAACTTCAAGGCTTGTTATGTTGTCTACATCTTCGCTGGTGATGTCCACGAACGGAATCCAGCCCTGGTCCGCACGGTAGAAGTCGTTTATCGCCACCGGGTTCAGGTCGTTCGCGCGGTTGCCCATGGTGCAGTAGTCGCCGTACCAGTAGAGGTCCGGCCAACCGAAGATCATGTGCCCCGATTCATGCACAAAGACGTATATCGAAAACTTGCCCGGCATGTCCGTCATCTGGTGGTGCGTGAGCCGGACTCCATCGCGCTTTTCGTTGGACCATCCGGAATGCGGCCAGAGCCCCTGACCCCATGTCTGTCCGGGGCCTGCATACACGATGTTAATGGCTTCGGTGGTGCCGTCCTTGTCGTTGTCGTAGCGTGAAAAATCGACTTGTGAATCGAAATACGCGAAAACTTCTTTCATCAGCGAATCGGAACCCGAGTATCCCTGCAAACCTTCGTACCATGATTTAGGGTGCTTTGCGCGGTACCAACCGTAGACTTCGTTCGTGAGGTCCAGCTGCCCGTTGGAAACGTCTAGATAGTAGTCGCGCACGGAACCGTTGCAACCGTCCCTATTGAAGCCTTCCTTGTTGAGCCATTCCTCGACTTCGCTCACCGTAACGGGGGCGGGCTTGTCCGAAAAATCGACGAGCAGGGTAAGGCTGTAGATTTTGCCCTTGGGGGCGGCATAGTGGCTCTTGGTCGTGACCGCGGTCGTTTTCGTGAGGGTGCGGTTGTTGAATGTGGGCATAGCCTCGGCGGGCCATTCCTGGACGCGCTTCCCCTGGTACACGATGTCGGCGAACGCCATCGCGGGCAGCATCAATGCGATAAGACTAAAAAACGGAATCCTGTTTTTCATAAACATCCCTCTGCGAGAATCATACACCCGATGTTAATATATTCTTTTTTGGGACGAAGCGGTTGCCTGTAGCAAAGAATCCGTGTTAAAGACGTGTAATAATTTGTTGCTTGTTTTTCCTCCCCGCAATTTATTACATTTTCGGATATGAAATTCAAACGCATTCTTCTCAAGCTCAGTGGCGAAGCCCTCGCAGGCGAAAAGGGCCACGGTATCGATAACCAGATTCTCTCCGACATGGCGTCCGAAATTGCCTCCATCGTCAAGCAGGGCGTGCAGGTCGCGCTCGTGATTGGCGGCGGCAATCTCGTCCGTGGCATTTCCGCTTCTGCAGGCGGCATGAACCGCGCCCAGGGTGATGCCATGGGCATGCTCGGCACCGTGATGAACGGCCTCGCCATGCAGGACGCCCTCGACAAGCAAGGAATCGACTCCGTAGTGATGTCCGCCATCCGCATGGAACCGGTCTGCGAATTCTTCGACCGCCGCAAGGCTTTAAAGCTCCTCTCCGCAGGCTCCGTCGTGATTTTCTCCGCCGGTACGGGTAACCCGTTCTTCACCACCGACAGCTGCGCTGCTCTCCGCGCCATCGAAAGCGAATGTGATGTGATTATGAAGGCCACCAAGGTCGACGGCATCTACACCGCGGACCCGGTCAAGGATCCGACAGCCACCCGCTTCGACGATATCAGCTACAAGGAAGTCATTTCCCGCGGCCTCAAGGTCATGGATACCGCCGCCGTCGCCCTCTGCATGGAAAACAACATGCCCATCTTCGTGTTCAAGATGGAAAAGGGCAATTTGACCCGCGCGGCCATCGAAGGCGACCTCGGTACGCTGGTCCACTGCTAGGGATTTTTACTTATATTTAACTACGGAAACAAACCATCAACTCTTAACTAACTAGTGACTAATGACTAGTGACTAGGAACGAACTATGGCAGACTATACCGAAAAAATGGACAAGGCCATCGAGGCCACCGAACGTGAATTCTCCAAGATCCGCGCTGGCCAGGCTAGCCCCGCTATCCTCAACGACGTACGTATCGACTACTACGGCACCCCGACGCCGATTTCCCAGGTGGCGAAGATTTCTGTGCCCGAACCGCGTATGCTGCTCGTGACCCCGTGGGAAAAGCAGCTCGTCGACACCATCGACAAGGCGATTCTTGCGGCAAATATCGGCGTGACCCCGATGAAGGACGGCAACTGCATCCGCGTGTCGCTTCCCATACTCACGACCGAACGTCGCCAGGAACTCGCGAAGGTGGCCCGCAAGCATGCCGAAGAAGGCCGTGTGGCTATCCGTAACATCCGCCGCGATGCGAACGACGCCATCAAGAAGAACAAGGACCTGCCCGAAGACGAAGTCAAGAAGCAGCAGGACGAAATCCAGAAGGCGACCGACAAGTATATCGCAAAGATTGACGCTATCCTTGCCGAGAAGGAAGCGGACCTCCTCAAGGTGTAGTCCGGGGCGACCGTGGCGAACCAGCTTAGACATGTTGCCATCATTATGGACGGTAACGGGCGTTGGGCCCGTAGCCGCGGGCTAGAGCGTTTTCTCGGGCACCGCAAGGGCACGCAGGCGACCATCGACGCGGTGGAAGTTGGCGTGAATCTGGGCCTCGAGCACATGACCCTCTACGTGTTCAGTTCCGAAAACTGGGGCAGGCCCAGCAAGGAAGTGGATTACCTGATGAACCTCCTCATCGAGATGGTGGTGAAGGAAATCCCCGACCTCATGGAGAAGAACGTGAAGCTCAAGGTTATCGGGAACATGGAACGCCTGCCCGAAAAGCCGCGCGCGAGCCTCCAGTCCGCCATCGACAAGACGGCGAACAACACGGGCATGCAGCTGAACCTCGCCATCTCGTACGGTGGCAGGCTCGAAATCGTGGATGCGGCGAAGGCTATCGCCACGCAGGTGCAGGCGGGTACGCTCAAGATCGAGGATATCGACGAGAACGTGTTCGCGAAGAATTTGTATTTGAAGGGCGCTCCCGATCCGGACTTGGTTATCCGTACCGGTGGCGAGTTCAGGCTTTCGAACTACCTGCTCTGGCAGGCCGCCTATAGCGAGTTCTACGTGACGGACACGCTGTGGCCCGACTTTACCAAGGAAGAGTTCCTGAAGGCCGTTGAGTTTTTCAAAACCCGCGAAAGAAGGTTTGGGAAGGTGTTGCATGAGTAACTTGGCTCAGCGTTTGTTGACGGCGTTTATCGCCATTCCTATAGTGTTCGTGTTGCTGTGGTTCTGCGACTACAGCCGTATTGGCCTCATGTGCTTCCTTGCGGGCGTGGGCGCCTGGGAATGGGCGGGCATGGTCTCCAAGATGTACAAGGGTCCCGACATGCGCTACCTCTCGTTTGCGGCAAGCTTTGCCCTCACGCTGGCTTGGGCGCTTGCCTCGGGCGGGTTCTTCGGGCTGACCGCCGTGCCTTATGTTGTCGGGATGACGGCAATGCTTGTGTTCGGCCTGTATATCGCCATCGCCTACGCGAAGGTCGAAATCGATCACATGTTCCCCTGGATGGTGATGCACCTTGCGGCCCCGCTCTACCTCGGACTTTGGGGTGGTATCAACGTGCAGATGATGGGCAACGGACAGGGTCTCGAACACTGCTATCCGTTTATCCTCGTGATGACCTCCGTGTGGCTGTGCGATACGGTCGCGTATTTCTTCGGAAAGTTTGCTGCGGGCAAGGGACCCTTCGGACGCCATCCGTTCGCTCCGAACATCAGTCCCAAGAAGACTTGGGAAGGCTCCATTGCCGGTTCTGTCGCAACTATCGCGTGGGTCGCCTACTGGGCCAAGTGCAGTTCCGCCCTTGCGGTTTTCAACGTGCGGCTCGACTGGACGCTCGCGGTCGTGCTTGGACTCCTGATTACTGTCGCGGGCCAGGCGGGTGACCTCCTGATGAGCGCCCTCAAGCGTTGGAGCGGCACCAAGGATTCGGGCAACCTGTTCGTGGGGCACGGTGGCGTGCTCGACCGCTGCGATTCCTTCTACCTCGCGGCCCCGATGCTCGTGCTGCTGATGGATTTCTTCAAGAATATTGCCTAAAAGTCAAGGAGGAAAAATGAAAAAGTTTCTCGTTTTTGCTTTCGCCGCTGCTATGACTCTCGCTGCTTGTGGTGACGACGATACCAATCCTACTTCTGGCGGTAACGATAATACCGATCCCGATAACGGTGGCAAGAAGGATGACGGCAAACTGGATGCTGGCTGCAACTTCGCAAAAGAAGATAATGTTTGGAAGTACAAGTATTCAACTTGGGAATACATCGACGAATATACCTGGGTTGACGAGACGACGGTCGATTACAAGGCATATAAGAAAGCGTATCACATGGAAGACGATGACACGACCTATACGGGCGTGAACCGCGACGAGTTCTTCGAAAAGGTTATGGAAGATTGCCTGTTCTACCAGAACATGGACAACTAGCGCTTTATTCCGTGTTCCGCCATGTAGATGGCGAGATAGTCGATAACTCCTGAATCAGCTCCCTTCACGGGAACATACCGCAGGTTGTTCTGCGCGTCGATGATGACGGCGAGCCCGGCGATGTAGTTTATCCAGTGATAGTCCTCGTGATACTTGAGGGCAACCTTTCCTCCGGAACCGAACACGGCCAGGGGCATCACGAATATATCGTGCGAGACCATGATGCTCACGCGCTTCCACTTGGACAGGTTCTTGAGGATGACCTTTTCCATGAATTCCTGGGCGCGGGGCGCAAGTTCGTAGAGTGCGTCGGGGTAGGGTTCTCCGTATGCCCAGTGGGCCATGAGCTCGACGGAACTTCCCTGCATGCCGAGCTTTGTCGCGTATTGTGCGAGCTCGTCTGCGGAAATCTTCAGGAACCAGTTGCCGGTGATGTCGTAGTTCGTGATGAGCTTCGGGAGGTTCGCTTCGCCGCGTCCCTTCGATATGTTATTCGCAGTCTCGTTCGTGCGCACGAATCCCGAGGTGATGTAACTGAATTCTTCGTCGCTCCTGAGAGTTTTTCCTAAGTCCTGGGCCATCTTCACTCCGTTTGCGGTGAGTTCCGTCTCTATCGCCACGGCGTCTTCGCGCTCGGAATGGCGTATGATGAATACCGCCTTCTCGCTAGGCGCTAGGCTCCTGTAAACATCGGAAACCGTCGCGAATCCGTCCTTGTCGAGCGGGATTTCTGTTACTGCGGTCACGGAGCCGGCAGAGCCTGCGGAACTCGACGATTCAGGAACGGAATTTGCGGAGGAGGAAGATTTGATACGCTCTACTACTGATGACGAATGTCCGTGTGTGTAGTGAGCGCTGGAAGAAGAAGCCGGAAGGGAGGAAGACGACATGGCAGCCGACGACCCTTCCGGTGAATCTTGCGCAGATGACCCCCCAAACAGATTTCCGGAGTCAGGAATATCAAGGTCAGATGCGCTTGATTCAATTTCGGTTGGTTCTACATCTTTTGATGACGTGCCCGAATCGGTGCAGGCAATGAACGCGCCTGTAGTGAAGATGGCGAGTGTGAAGACGCGCATCACGAACCCCACTGGTAATCGCCCGCCTCGTACACCGGATTTTCACCGTTGAAGCCGCGCGGGCGCTTGATCTTGTCGTCAAATACGGTCTTGTTGAAGATGCGGAAGTCGCCGCGCTCGTAGCTTTGGAACGAGATGTGGCAGAAGATGGGCCCTGCCGGCATGTATTCGCTGTAGCTCATGGTGCGTTCGCCCGCCGTGTAGAGGTAGTTGAAGTACTTGCCGTTCAGGACGATGTGCAGCCCGATGTTACCCACGGTGAACCAGCGACCCTTCGCGAGGATGTTTTCGTGGTGGGTGTCGTCGTAGTCCATCACCACGAATTCCGCATCGCCATTTTTATCGAGATGGAAACGGTACTTGTGGTTGCCCCCGCAGCAGCGGCCGTCGAAGAACCATGTATAGCCACTTGCCGCAGCGATGCGCGGGTCGCGCACGCTCGTGTCGGGGTGGGCGAGCTGTTCGTCGCTCACGAGGCGCTCGGGTTCCACTGCGGCAATCAGCTGTGCAAGCGTTTTCGGGTTGCTTACGGAGGTGAGCGTGATCTTGTTTTTCGCCTCGCTCATGGAGCGGCGATACAGGCGGTAGGGAATGCCGTCGTCGCTGATCATCGTCATTTCGTCCTGGCTAAAGATGTAGTAGGCGTATGTCTTGGTGCCGCTCCGTGTGACCACGTTGAAACTGCGGTTGTTGAGCGTGTACCACTGTCCTGATACATTTGGGAATCCCGAAACTGCCGCGTTTCCGTCTTCGGCGATGACAACGGTGTAGTCGTCGCTGATCCATGCTTCGTCGGCAGCGGTAATCAGGCGGCAGTCGCGATTCTTGTCGCCCTGGCAGGCGGCAGCCGAGGGGTTCGCCGCTTCGCAGGGGCTCACCATGCCTGGCGGGAGTTCCGCCGACATGCCGATACGGAATCCCATGTCGGCGGCGCCATCGCGGCTGCGGATGGCGCGACGGCTCACCCGCGCGAACTCCGCGGGTTCGCCGTAACTCCCGCCGCGGCGCGTCTTGTTCCCGCTTCCTGTGAGCTGTACCGGATTCACCTTGTCGCCCGCGGTGTAGCCCACGAGCCAGTCGTAGACCCATTCCCACGAGTTTCCGCTCATGTCGTATAGCCCGAGCTTGTTCGGCTTCTTGGTCGCCACGTCGTGCGCCTTGCCGCCGCTGTTTTCGGAATACCATGCCACGTCATCGACGTTGTTGCTGCCCGAGAACTTGAAGTTGTCTGCGACGCCGTCCTTGCCGCCGCGTGCCGCGAATTCCCATTCGGCGTCGGTCAGCAGGCGGTACTGGTGGCCCGAAAGTTGCCCGAGCTTGCAGGCAAAACTGTTCGCGTCGAACCAGCTCACGCCGATTTTGGGTGCCTTGTCCGATTCCCAGACGTTTTTCTTGCCGCCCATTACGGCGTTCCATTGCCCGATAGTGACCTCGGTTGTGGCGATATGGTAGGCGCCTACCGTTACTTTGTGCGCAGGCGTCTCGTAAATCTTGTCCTGCTCGGCGCAGTTGTCGCACCCGCGCGTGTACGTGCCACCCGCGACATACACCATGCTGAATACCGCGCCGTTTACGGTGTCGGCGAAGGTGGCCGGTGCAACGTAGGTAAATTCAGAACCCGCGCCGGTGCTGCTTGAACTCTTGGGCCCGAAACCGCCCGAACTGCCGGGAACGTTCCCGCTCGAGCCTGCAATGTTCGTGCTCGAGCTGGGCGCCGAGCCTGCGCTTGTCGGCTTCGCGCCCGATGAGGTCGCGGGCAGTTCTCCCGAAGAAACTGCGGGCATCCCTCCCGAAGACTGGTTGTCTCCCGGATTGCTGTTGCCCGTATCGCCTGTAAATGAATTGGAAGAGAGCTCTCCCTCTGGAACAGAAATGCCGTCGGAAGATTCCGAGCAGCTCCAGAACACCCCAGCGGCGATTATCGACACCGCTAAAACACCCGAAAAGCGCATGCGCATGGCGCACCTCCTTCGAGTCCATAACCATAACCCAATTCTAAACTAGATTTAAAAAGGAAAAAGCGGTGTAAATTTTTGTAAAGAAAACTGCGGATGCGTTTTTTGCTATTATTTAAGGGAATTAGAAAAAGAGGCATTTTATGAAAAACGTCGTCCTTCTCGGTGCCACAGGCTCCATCGGTACGTCCAGCGTCGATGTCATCCTGCAACATTCCGACATTTTTAACTTGTATGCGGTCGCCGCGAACAGTAGCGTGCAGAAGGTTGCCGAAATCGTGCGCAAGTACAAAGTGGAACGCGTGTGCATGTTCGACCCGAACGCCGCGAAGGAACTCGAAGGGATTCTCGGCATGAAGGTGCTCGCCGGCATGGATGGCCTGTGCGAACTCGCCGCCGACCCGAAGGCCGATATCATCATCAACGCGCTCATGGGTGCGGTGGGCTGCCTCCCGACCATTACCGCCATCGAGCACGGAAAGCACGTGGCCCTCGCGAACAAGGAAACGATGGTCATGGCTGGCCCCGTCATCTGGGACAAGCTTGCGGAAAACCCGAAGTCGTTTATCACACCCATCGATTCCGAACACAGCGCTATTTTCCAGTGCCTCGAGGGCGGCAAGCGCGAAAGCGAAGTGGAGTTCCTCGAAATTACGGCATCGGGTGGCCCCTTCCGCGAATGGCCTATCGAGAAGTTCGAAACCATCACGGTTGCCGACGCGCTCAATCACCCCGTGTGGAGCATGGGCAAGAAGATTACCATCGATTCCGCCTCCATGATGAACAAGGGTCTCGAAGTTCTCGAGGCGCACTTCCTGTTCCATATCCCGTACGAACAAATTAAGGTCGTGGTTCACCCGCAGTCCATGGTGCATTCGCTGGTGCAGTTCCGCGACGGCTCCCTCATGGCGCAGCTCGGCGCTCCCGACATGCGCATCCCCATCCAGGTGGCGCTCACGTGGCCCGACCGTCTGCGTCTCGAAACCAAGCGCCTCGACCTGCCGACACTTGCAAAGCTCACGTTCTTCGAACCGGATTTCAAGAAGTTCCGTTGTCTTGCCCTCGCGTTTGAGGCGGGCCGCCGTGGCGGTATCGTGCCCTCCATGATGAATGCCGCAAACGAGGTGCTCGTCGACCGCTTCCTCAAGGGGAACCTCAAGTTCACCGATATCCCGAAATACGTGGAAATGGTGATGGAAAAAGCCCCGGACGTGACCGGCCACCTGACGCTCGACCAAGTTCTTGACGCCGACGCCGAAGCCCGCAGGCTCACCGCTTCGCTGATAAAGTAATTTTACAAAAGCGTGTTATCCTGAATGGCTCTTTTGCCCTGAAAACGGCAAAAGGGTTGTTTTTTTATACAACAAAAGATTGTTCCTTTTTGTGTATGGCGCGCGTTTTGGGGGTAAATTTATTCACAGCTCCAGGAAAGGAGTGAGTAGGAGTCATAAAATGAGAAGAATGGTTATGGTGACAGGCCTGTTTATGGTCGTGTCTGCATTTGCCCAGTGGGGTGACTGGGGCGGTTTCGGCGGCCCGCAAAATGGATCTACCGTTGCGAATGCGGAAAAAACTGCTGATGTGAACTACGTGGGCGACGGAAAAACCTACCATACGCTGGACATCTATATTCCCAAGGATACGGAGGGGCCGTATCCGGTGGTCATCCACACCTACGGAAGTGCCTGGAGTATGAACAACTACAAGGGCTCTGCGGACTTGGGTACCATCTGCTCTGCTTATGCCAAGGCGGGGTATGCGGTAGTGACGCCGAACCACCGCTCGGCAAGCGATGCCAAGTATCCGGCGCAGTTGCACGACATCAAGGCCGTTGTCCGATTTGTCCGCGGCAATGCGGCCAAGTACAAGTTCGATACGAATTTTGTGGCCGTGTCCGGGTTCTCCTCGGGTGGCCACCTTTCGAGCCTCACCGCGACGACATGCGGTTTGAAAGAGGGCAAGTCCGGTTCGGTGACTGTCGATCTGGTCGGAGACCTCGGCGAGTACACCACGTTCAGCAGCTGCGTCGACGGTGCCGTGCTCTGGTCCCCTCCGACAGACATCTACACGATGAACCCCATCAGCATGGGTGGCTCCGGAACCATGGAAGGTGCCTTCATCGGTGTAGAACGCGAAGGGAACAAGGACAAGTGGATGGTCGCGAGTTCACCCTACTACGCGAGTGACGACGATCCGCCGGTAATCATGTTCCACGGAACGTCCGACAATATCGTGAATATAGAGCAGAGCCAGGAACTCTACGATTCCCTTAAGAACCACAACGTGGTAACGGAATTTATCAAGGTGTCTGGAGGCTCCCATGGCGGCGACAAGATGAATGCGAAAGAGAACTTGGACAAGGCGGTCGCCTTCCTCGACAAGGCGCGCGAGGCGAAGGCCGCTGTGGCTGTCGTGACGCCGCCGGACACCTCGGCCCAGGATACGGCAAAGACAGATACGGTCCCGCCGGGAATCGTGTACGATACTCTTCCGGATGCGTTGCCACTCCTGCGTTCGCTTGGCGCGGATCCGGTGACTTACGATGTTTTCGCCTTGGACGGGACCCTGGTCTCGCGTTCTTCCGTGCTCGACAAGAGTTCGCTCAGGCCGGGTATCTATTACGTGGTCACAAGGACTGCCGCGGGCAGGCGGGATGTGTCCCGGTTTGTGAAAAAATAAAACACTTGATACAGTTTGGTTTGTAATTCTTTAATAGGCGGACCTATACGGGCCGCCTTTCCTTATATTGGGTTCAGGTGTATGACAACTTTTCTTGCGCAAGAGAGGATGTTTTGAAAACGAATAGAATCAAGCTGGTCGTGCTTTCCGCGACCGTTGCCGCCGGTGTTTCGACGGCCTTTGCTGCCAATGCCTACATAAACCAGGTGGGTTACCGCCCTTCCGATCCCAAGCAGTTCTCGCTGGTGGGCGCCTCGGGCAATGTCGAAATCGTGAACGCATCCGGCCAGACGGCCCTTTCCGTGACTCCGGGGGCCGCATCTTACTGGGATGCGAGCGGGCAGAATGTTCAGCTTGTGGATTTCTCCGAACTCAAGACCGCCGGCAAGTACTCCATCAAGGTGGGCGGCCAGGTACTCCGCCAGGATTTGGTGGTTAAGGATAACACGTTCGAGGACGTGCTCAAGGCTGCCGCCAAGTGGTTCTACTACCAGCGCGCATCGATGGCTCTTGAGAGTCAGTATGCGGGCAAGTGGAGCCGCGCCGCGGGGCACACGAACTCTACGGTGGAACTCCATAACTCCGCCGGTTCGGGCTCTATCCAGTCTACCAAGGGCTGGTACGATGCAGGCGACTACGGACGCTACATCGTGAACTCGGGCATTACCACCTACACGCTCCTCTCGCTTTACGAGCACTTCCCGAATTACTTCAAGAACCTCAAGTGGAATATCCCTGCGGAGGGCAGCCTTCCGGACCTGCTTGCCGAAATCAAGTGGAACCTGGACTGGATGCTTACCATGCAGGCGAATGACGGCAGCGTCTATCACAAACTCACGTCTCTCGGGTTCCCGGGTGACGTGATGCCCGCGCAGGACAACCTGAAGCTTTACGTTATCGGCAAGAGCGCCGAGGCCGCTTTTGACTTTGCGGGCGTGATGGCTGTTGCCGCCCGCGTGTACAAGCCGTTCGATTCGAACTACGCAAACAAGTGCCTGGAGGCGGCGAAGAAGGCCTATGCCTGGGGCTCGAACAACATGAACGTGCACTTCACGGCAAACCCGTCCGATGTGTCAACCGGTGCCTACGAAGGCAATAATGCGAGCGACGAGAAACTTTTCGCCGGCACGGAACTTGCCATTACGACAAACGACGGGTCGTACAAGCAGTCGGGTACCACGGAGTATATCTCCTACTGGGGCGACATGAAGGGAATTGCCACCTACGGCAAGGCGACTCACGCGTCTGTTTTTAGTGATGCGGGCGAGGCCAAGCAGAAAATCCTTTCGACCGCCGACGGATTCGTGAACCGCACCAAGTCCGGTTTTGGCGTGGTGATGGCGAAGGACGATTTTGTGTGGGGTTCAAACGCCGTGGCCTCCAATCAGGGCGTATGGCTCTTGCATGCCTACTACCTCACCGGCGACGAGAAGTATTATGCCGCAGCGCTCAAGGTGCTCGATTACCTGCTCGGCAAGAACCCGCTCGACATGTCTTTTGTGACGGGTTATGGCACCAAGTCTCCGATGATGCCGCACCACCGCCCGAGTACTTCGGATAACGTAACTGAGCCTATCCCGGGAATGCTCGTGGGTGGCCCGCAGCCCGGTGGCGAGGATGTCGGCTCCGCTGCAGAATGGAAGTGCGCCGACTACAGGACAGGTCAGGCAGCGACGGCCTATACCGACCAGCGCTGCAGTTATGCAACGAACGAGGTCGCCATCAACTGGAATGCCCCGCTTGCCTACTTGGCGGGCGCTCTCGAGGCGATAAACGCGGGCTTCGCTCCCGACTTTGCCGCTGCAGGAGTCGCGAGGAAAAATGCGACGGCGCAGTCTTCGTCCAGTTCCGCCCCGCAGGGCTCTAGTTCTTCTAGCGCGGTGCCTGCTTCGAGCTCTTCGCAGTGGCAGCCGCTGCAGTCCAGCTCGTCGCAGTGGAACCCGTGGAATCCGGCCAGTTCCAGCGCGACTACCGCAATTCGCGAGGTTGTGCCTGCCGCAATGCAGGGCGATGCAACACCGCGCCTCCGCGTGAAGGATTTCAAGATTGTCGTCGAGAAAAACGGCAAACGCTATGACCTGCGTGGCAACAGGCTGCACTAGTTTATGGCATCAAATGCCGGGCGATAGGGAATCTAGCGTAGGTATACTTTCTTTGTGAAGTTGAATCCAGTTCCTGTCGCCTTCACCATGTAGACTCCCTTGCGGGACTCTTTCCATAGGAAATCCTTGCCGTTGGCCGAAGCCATTTCATGGCCGTTCATATCGTAAATGTGCCAGGAAACCGTTTCGGGGAGCGAGAAAAGGACTCCGTTTCCGAGGCGGTTGACTTCAAGACTGCTCGATGCAAAGCGTTTCGGCAAAATGCTTTCGGACTTGCGGGGCGTCAGGGAAGATGAATCGCCCGGAGTCGCCGATTTCGGGTTGTCGATGGCGTCAATCACGTTCATGAAGGTCCCGCTCATCATCGAGGCTCCGAACCAGGCGAGGAACTGGTCGAAATACATTTCGTTATGGAGCGTGTCCTCGATTCCGCCGGTGGGGTCGACGGCGTTTCCGAAGTAGTCTCCACCTTCATAGAACTTGCCGAGTTCTTCGCTGAATGCGATGCGGTCTTTCGATTCGCCGACGGCAAGGGCAGCCGTCGCCCACATGCCGACGGTCAGGTGGCTATGTTCCCTGCGGTAGCGCCAGGTATCCTTGTTCTTGCTGTCGTTGAAGTCGGTCCAGATATCATCGGCGGGCAAGAGCTCGCCCGGATTCTCAATTTGATAGAAATTGGACGCTTCGGCGCCTCCCTTGTCGTTGATGAAAGCGAGGGAATTCTTGAGGAACGCCTTTGCGCGAGGCTCGTCGAACCATACGGCATCAATGGCTACGCGCCAGAGGATGCGGATGGCGTCCTTGAAGAAGGCGCGGCTGTTGAAGTAGGCGTTGTAGCCGAGGCTCCCGGCCCACTTGCCATTGGGCTGCATCCAGTCGGGAATCATGCCCATGCTGTAACCGGGGCTGTTCGCGAGGATTTCGTAAGTCTTTTCGACAACCATGTTCCAGCGGTCACCGTTGCTGTCGAAGTTCGCGAAGATCCTATACCATGCAGGCGAGAAATAGCCCGGATTGACAAAGGCGTCGCCTCCCCATCCTGCGCCTGGGGCTAGGATCCCGCTGCTCGTGACCTGCTTGGTGTCCCACATGCAGTCAAGGATTTTCTTGGCGTGGTCGGCGTAGCCGTAATTGAACTTGGTCGAGGTGTATGGCTTCCATTTGCCGGCGGATACAAGTTTGTCTGCAAAAATGAGGGCGAGGGCCACGTCCTCTTCGGCGTCTGTCGCGGCACCCATTCCGCTGATTTTCCCACTGGGATCCATCTGCCAGTTGTAATAACAGCCGCCCCACATCTTTTCGTTGGCGGTATCCCAGATGCTGTTGAAGTGCTCCTGGTCGTTTGCATATAGGGCGACCAGCATGCCGTAGCCGACGGCCTCGCTTACTGCGTCACCCGGGGTCTCGCTCTTAGGCCTGTGGATGAGGCCCTTGCCTTCGGTGTAGGGGTCGATGTTTCGGCGGATTAGGCCCTGCCAGGTGCTGTCGAGTGCGGCTTTCCAGTAGGATTCGTCGACCTTCGGTTGTGCATTGGGCAGATCCAGGACTGCCTGCGAAAACGAAAACGCGGCAGCTACGCAGAGGGGAACCAGCTTTTTCATACAATCTCCGATTTCCCAAATACACTCCCTTTCAAATATATAATAAAAAAGCCGTATCCTTCGGATACGGCCTGTGAATTTGAATGACGTCGCGTTACGCCTGGTGCTTCTTGAACCACTTGATGAGCCCGTTGGTGGAGCTGTCGTGGTTCAGCTCGGCGTCGGCCTTGGCAAGTTCCGGAAGGATCTTCTTGGCGAGCTGCTTACCGAGTTCAACACCCCACTGGTCGTAGCTGTTGATGTTCCAGATAACGCCTTGCGTGAAGATCTTGTGTTCGTACATGGCGATGAGGGCGCCGAGCGTTTCCGGAGAAACGTAGTCCATCATGATGGAGTTGGTCGGCTTGTTGCCTTCGAACACCTTGTGCGGGGCGAGGAATGCGATTTCTTCTTCGCTCTTGCCGTCCTTGCGGAGTTCTTCCTGGGCCTGGGCGAGGGTCTTGCCGTTCATCAAGGCTTCGGGCTGTGCAAAGAAGTTGCTGAGCAGCTTCTGGTGATGGTCGCCGACCTTGTTGTGGCTGTTTGCCGGGGCG
>NZ_DFLC01000007.1:17442-44983 GCF_002374005.1 Fibrobacter sp. UBA3629
AGCTGGTAGAAGGCGTGCTGGCCGTTGGTACCCGGTTCGCCCCAGAGGATCGGACCCGTCTGGTAGTTCACGCGCTTGGAATCGCGGTCAACGGTCTTGCCGTTGGATTCCATGTCGGCCTGCTGGAAGTAGGCGGCCAGGCGGTGCAGGTACTGGTCGTACGGGAGCATCGCGTAGCTGGAAGCGCCGAAGAAGTTGTTGTACCACACGCCGATGAGGGCGAGGATCACCGGCATGTTCTTGTCGGCCGGAGCAGTCTTGAAGTGCTGATCCATTTCGTAGGCGCCCTGGTGGAGCTTCATGTAGTTCTCGAAGCCGATGCGGAGAGCGATGGAGAGGCCGATGGCAGACCACAGGGAGTAGCGACCGCCGACCCAGTTCCAGAATTCGAACATGTTCGCGGTGTCGATACCGAAGGCAGCGACGGCTTCGGTGTTGGTGGAGAGCGCCACGAAGTGCTTGGCGATGGACTTTTCGTCGCCATTGAAGGCCTTGAGAACTGCTGCCTTGGCCGTTTCGGCGTTCGTCATGGTCTCGAGGGTCGTGAAGGTCTTGGAAGCGACGATGAAGAGCGTTTCTTCGATGTTCACCTTCTTGAGGGTCTCGGCCATGTGGGTGCCGTCGATGTTAGAAACGAAGTAGACTTCCGGGGAGTATTCGCCGGCAATCGGCTTGTCGGCATACGGCTTGAGGGCTTCGGTGACCATCACCGGACCGAGGTCAGAACCGCCGATACCGATGTTCACCACGTACTTGATGGACTTGCCGGTGTGGCCTTTCCACTTACCGCTGCGGACGAGGTGGGTGAAGTCTTCCATGTGCTTGAGAACTGCGCGGACTTCGGGCATCACGTCCTTGCCGTCGACGCAAATCGGATCATTACCCTTGTAGCGGAGCGCGGTGTGGAGCACGGCGCGCTTTTCGGTGGTGTTAATCTTCTCGCCGGCGAAGTACTTCTTGCGCATGTCTTCGAAGTTCGCGGACTTGAGCAGGTCCTGGAGCTTGGCCATGGTTTCGTCGGTGATGATGTTCTTGGAGTAGTCCAGGAAGAGTCCGCAGGCTTCCAGGCTGAACTTCTCGGCACGGGCCGGGTCCTTCGCGAAGAGTTCCTTCATGTGCCAAGTCTTGGCGACTTCGGCGTGGGCCTCGAGGGCCTTCCATTCCTGAGAATCAGTCAGTTTCGACATAGATTAATCCTTTCCGCAAAAGCGGTTATTGTTGCGGAGCTAAATATAGAAATTTTATTACATTATGAACATGGATACTTCATTACTTGACAAGGCGATTGTTTTTGCCGTAAAGGCTCACCAGGGCGTTGAACGCAAGGGCAAGGGGTTTCCCTACATTGTCCATCCGCTGGAGGCCGTCTCCATTGCCGCTACCATGACTAACGACCAGGAACTTTTGGCCGCAGCGGTCCTGCACGATACTGTCGAAGATACCGCGGTCACGTTCCGGGAAATCGAACGCGAATTCGGCAAGCGCGTCGCAAGCCTTGTCGAGGCGGAATCGGACGTGGAATTTCCGGGCAAGAGCCGCGAGGAAAACTGGAGGCTCCGCAAGGAAGAGGCTATCGACCGTCTCTCGACGGCTGCAAACGACGTGAAAATCGTTGCGCTCGCCGACAAGTTGAGCAATATCCGTGCCATTTACCGCGACTACCAAGCCATTGGCGACAAGGTGTGGGACCTGTTCTGCGTCAAGGACAAGGCTTCGCACGAATGGCATTTCCGCGGGCTCGCCCGTGCGCTTTCGAGTCTCGACGCGACCTTTGCCTATAAGGAGTTTGCCGGGACAATCGAAAAAGTTTTTGGAGGCGTATGATGGAAAAGAAAGATGTGGTCGATTACGGGCTTCCTCCCAGGGAGACCATGATTCTCGAAGAATACCGCGAAAAACATGCGACATTCGAAAAGCTTTTGCAGGTGGTGAAAAACATTCTTTCGGAAAGTATCGCTTCCAACAGCATCTACATCAATGCGCTCGAAGCGAGAATCAAGGCGGAAGACAGTCTCGCGGGCAAGCTCGAACGCAAGGCGGGAAAGTATTCTAGCCTTTTGGACCTTACCGACATACTGGGCGTCCGCGTCATCACGTTCTACAGCGACGAGGTCGACAAGATTGCAGCTCTCGTGGGAGAGATTTTCGAAATCGACTGGGAAAACAGCATCGACAAGCGCAAGATGCACGACATCCACAGCTTTGGCTACAGCTCGCTCCATTACATATGCCGCGTTCCAAGGGCGCTCTTTGAAGATCCCGCATACCCCGAGCTGAACGATATCCGCTTCGAAGTCCAGATGCGAACTGCGTTGCAACATGTGTGGTCGGTGCTCGACCACGATACGGGCTACAAGTCCGGGTTCGAAGTGCCCAAGGAATACCTGCGCAACATAAACCGCCTTGCGGGAATGCTCGAACTTGCGGACGAACAGTTCTGCGCTATCCGTACGGGAATCAACAACTACAGGCGCCATGTGCAGTCGCTGGTGCGCTCCGGAAAATTTGACGAGGTGCCGCTGGACGGAGATTCCTTTGGAAACTACTTGGAACTGCGGCCGTTCGATTCCTTGAACAATCGCATTGCGTCTATCAACCAGGCCGAAATCCATGAGACATCGCTGGTCGGGTATCTGAAACTTTTCCTGTTCCTCGGCTTCAAGACCTTGGGGGATATCGAAAAAATGATAAAGGAAAATTCCGAGGATGCTTACCAGCTGGCGGCGTTCCAGCTTGCCAATACGGATCTCGATATCATCAACTCTTCGCTTGCGGTGGTGAACCTCTGTGCGGTCCACGTCCTCAAACGCGGCGGCGGAGTTCTCGAGCTGACGCGCTGCCTGGACGAGCTGAATGGCCCGTCCGAAGTCAACCGCAGCAGGGCGGAACACCTTTACAGCAGAGCGAAAAAACTAGCTTTTATGGAAACGGCGAATAGTTGATTCCTTTGAGGTTTGGAAATGAAGATTAATTTTCATGGGTTGGCGTTCAAGCAGTCGGCGATGATTCTCTTGGGAATCAGCGTCGTGTTCGCGGCCCTGTTCGGTTTCGGAAGCTCGCAGATTCAGGAGCGCATGTCGCGTCTGCTATTGCAGAAGGGCGAAGAAATCAGCCGCGCGAACGTGGCCGTCATAAACAACCTGTTCGGTTCTTGTCGAAACTTCGGCGAGGAACTGGCGGTGAAGATTGGCGACCAGCAACTTGCAGGAACCGAACTCGACGACTTCTTGCTGAGGTCGCTTTCGGGCGTGCGCGCGACGGTGCCCCAGGTGCTTGCGGTGGTTGTCGCCTATGAACCGGGCATGGCTCCTAAGGGTGCTCCCGAAGGTGAATACATGCGGCTCGCGCATTACACGGAAAACGGGAATGTCATTACGGACGGCGGCAATTACCAGGAGACGACCTGGTATACGAGCACCCGCGATAGCATGAAGGGAATCTGGCAGGAACCGTTCATCGGCCAGTTTATCAAGGAACCCATCGTCATCTACACGACTCCGATTTTCAGCACATCCGCGTCGGGCCAGAAGCAGTTTGCGGGTGTCCTCTGCGTCGACATTTCCATCGCATTCCTCAAGGACATGGTGGCGAGCATTCCCGTCTCGAACAACGGCTATGCGGTCGTGCTCTCGGCAAGCAATATGGTAATCGCGCATCCGAAGGACGAAATCACTTTCAAGGAAAATTTTGGTTCCATCTCGAAGAGCGCATCGCGCAAGCGGTTCGACGAATTCGAGAAGGCGGTGAGCAGCATGAAGAGCGGGCTGTTCCTGGGTTCCTCGTTCGAAGGCGACGAGGCGGCTATCTATTTCACGGCGATGGAAACGATTGACTGGACGTTCATGATCGTGTGGCCTGCCGAATCCTTCCTCGAAGAGCAACGCTCCGTGAACTATGTGTTTGCGTGGATTAGTGCCGGCGGCTATTTGATCATGCTCGTCATAATCCTCGTTATTACCTTCCGCATCTCGCGCCCGCTGAAAACGTTGGCGGCCGCCGCCGAGAAACTGGGCCATGGCGATTTTGATACCGAGATTCCCGAAGTCAAGGGCAAAGACGAAATCTCGCAGCTTGCGGATGCGTTTGTCGACATGCGTTCTTCGCTAAAGGAATTTGTCGACAAGCAGAAAGGGCTCGACCGTATCGAACGCGAACTCGAATTCGCCCACAGCATCCAGATGGGAATCCTTCCGAAAGACGAATCCGAAGAAAACTGCTGCGACAGCAGGCATTCGCTGGCCCCGCTCATGCAGCCTGCGAAGGAAGTAGGCGGCGACTTCTACGATTTCTTCAAGATTGACGAGGATCACCTCGCCGTTGTGGTGGGCGACGCTTCGGGCAAGAGTGTCCCGGCGGCGTTGCTCATGATGGTGTCCCGCATCGTAATCCGCACCGTGGCCATGCATCTCCAGTCGGTTACGGAAATCCTCGAGGAGACGAACTACGAGCTGGCGCGACGGAACAAGTCCGTCATGTTCGTGACCGCGTGGATGGGAATCCTGGACTTGCGTACCGGCCATGTGGACTTTGCATCGGCTGGGCATAACCCTCCGGCGATCCGCCACAAGGACGGAACCGTGGAATATGTGAAAAGCAAGTCGGGACTCGTGCTCGCAGCCGACGAAAAGACGACCTACAAGCAGCAGTCTTTGGACCTTGCTCCGGGCGACATGCTGTTCCTTTACACCGACGGCGTAACCGAGGCGACGAATGCCGAGGAAGTGATGTTCGGAACGGTGGGACTGCAGAAGGCCCTTTCGGAAAGTGGCAACCGTCCTCCTGTCGGTGCATGTCATTTCGTGAAGGAACGTATCGATGAATTCGTGAACGGCGCTCCGCAGTTCGATGACATTACCATGCTTGCGGTGCAGTTTATCGGTTCCAAGGATAACGAATGGGAAAAGCACGAAATTGTCGTGGATGCGAAACTCGAAAACCAGCCTTCCCTGACGCAGTTCGTGGAACAGGTGCTCGAACCTTTGGGTGGCTCCATGAAGTCGCAGATGCAGATCGATGTCGCTATTGACGAAATCTTCAGCAACATCGTCAAGTTCTCGGGCGCGAACCAGGTGACGTTGACGGTCGAGACATGCAAGTCCCACCTGATGGCGCGTCTCAGCTTTATCGATGGCGGAAGCCCGTACGATCCGACTAGCGCGAAGGAACCCGATGTGACGCTCTCGGCAGAGGAACGCAGCATCGGCGGGCTTGGATTGTTCATCGTGAAGAAGACGATGGACGATGTGGCTTACCGTCGCGATGGAAGCAAGAACATTCTCACCATTACAAAGAAACTTTAAACGGCAACAACTTAGTGAGGTTATCATGCAGATAGTCAAAACACAGCAAGACGCAACCCTGACTCTCGCTCTCGAAGGGCGCCTGGATACGCTGACGTCGTCCCAGCTCGATGCCGAGATCCAGGGAAAGCTGGACGGTATCACGAGCCTCGTGTTCGATTTCGCAAAGCTCGCCTACATTTCTTCGGCGGGCCTCCGCATTCTGCTTGCGGCCCAGAAGGTCATGAACAAGCAGGGCTCCATGGTCATCAAGAATGCGGGTCCGGAAATCCGCGAAATTTTCGACGTGACCGGATTCAGCGACATTCTGACCCTCGAATAGCGGATCGCTCTTCGTGTTTCTTATAAAATAAGGCCCCGGCGGGTACTGCCGAGGCTTTTGTTGCTTGCCGGAAATGGATTCGGCTATGTGGTGCGCTACGGTTTTGCCGGGGGAGGCGGGTTGTCGCCGTGGCGCCGTTCCTTGCGCTCTTCGCGGAACTTTTTCATCTGTTCCTTGCGGAACTTGTTGAACTTTTCGAGCTGTTCCTGGGAGAGAACCTTGCCGAGCGCGGCGACTCCGTTGATGCGGTGCTCGAGCAGGGATCTGTCCGCGTCGAGGACTTTTGCCTTTGCCGCTTCGATGGCAGCGGCGTCATTCTTTTCGAGGGCTTCGCCAAGTGCTTTTTCGGCGTCGTGCTTCTGAGTCCTCAGTTCCCTGAAGATAGAGTCTCCCTTCGCACGGTTGGCGTCGAGAGCGGCTTTCTGTTCCGGGGTCACTTCCAGTACGGAATCGATGACTGCCGGATTCATGCGGCCTTTGAACCTGGGCCCGTCGGGTCTCTTGCCAAAATCACCATGATGTTCGTGCGGCCCCTTGTGGAAGTCGCCGTGGTGGTGCGGTCCGGGAGGCGGCATCTTTCCGTGGCGTTCGCACTGGAATGTTTCGGCCTTGTTGCAGCAAGTGTTGCACCTGCCGCAGAAGTTCCCCAGGAAGAACCCGAGGGAAAGAGCAAGCACGACAAGGCTTGCGATGAAAAGTTTGGATCCTTTCATGGTATTACTCCTTGGTTAAATAGCTGAAGCCGACCGTTTCCTCGAAAGTTTCGAACTCGTCGCTAGTCGAGTTGCCCAAGCTGGAATACCAGCTCAGGACTTCGGACGGGGCCGAACGATCGATGGCGACGATATCGGTAGATTCGGCCTGGTTGCTGATGGCGGGAAGAAGCGCTGTGAGGCCTATAAGCACAAGGCTTGCGGCTATCGGGATGGCGCTGTACCAGCTCTTGATGGAAATGAACTTGGATGCAGAAACGGCGTCCGCTTCCGCGTCCAGTCGCTCGCAGACTTTGGCCCAGGAATCTTCCCTGGGGGCAAGCCTTTCGAACTTGGAGAAGTCAAGTTTGTCAGCCATGATTCTTACGCTCCTTTATACGTTCCTTTACAAAGTCCCTTACGAAGTGCCTTGCGCGACTCAGCCTCGCCTTGATGGTGCCTTCAGGCATTTCGTAGATCTCGGCGAGGTCCTTCACGTCGAGATCCTCGGCGTCCTTGAGCCAGAGCATGCTGCGCGTTTCTGCCGGCAGCTGCGAGAGCCCCTTTTCCAGGAGCTCGGCGTCATAGCTTTCGTCTTGCGGGTCCGGCTTGCCGATGGCCTCCTCGATGATGGTGCCGAGCTTCTCTTCTTCGAGATCGCGGTGGCGCTTCTGTGCGCGCAGCTTCATGAGGCATGCGTTTACGGTGAGCCTGTAGAGCCATGTGTTGAGCGCAGCCTGCCCGCGGAACCCTTGCACGGCCTTCGGTACCTGTACGAACACGTCCATGAGGATGTCTTCGGCCTGGTCGCGGTCCTTCAGCATCCTGAAGGCGAGATTCAGTACGTTGCCGCTCTGGTCCTGCCATAGCATGGCCAGGGCTTCACGGCTGCCTTCCTTCAGGTGTTGGAGAATCACTTTGTCGTTCATACCTTATTTTGATGTATGCGGAATGTCGCAGGTTGCAAAAAAATGGTTTATTTTTACATATTAGAAAAAAGAGGGAAAGCCGGCGTGTCTATGGCGAAAAAACGAAAAAATGGGGCGAAATGCCTCGAAAAGCGGGTTTTTGGGCGCTTTTTGTGACGAATGTCATATCGGTTGTGGACAAAAAGTCAATGAAAGATGGATAGGAATGTAAATTTTTCTACCTTGCAATAGGTATTTTATAGTTGATGGTTACTTTTTCGGACATAGCGGACTACCGCGACTTCTTGAAGGACTACTACGAACGCCGCAAGGCGGAGATGCCCTTCTACAGCTACCGCATGATGGGCGACAAGCTGGGACTCGATTCCAGCTACCTCTACCGTGTGCTGCAGAAGAAACAGCACCTTCCCGCCCATGCGTTGCAGGCTGCCAAGGAAATTCTGGCGCTGAGCGGTCGCGAGGCCGAATACTTCGACCTGCTGTTCTCGGCTGCGGTAAGCAAGGACAAGGCTAAGAAAGAAGAATTGATGGCGAAGGCGCTTTCCCTTCGCGATGTCGAACGCCACAGCCTCCAGGCGGCCGAACTCAAGCTGCTCGAGAACTGGTGGATCCCTGCCGTGCGTGCCTACCTAGACTTGAACGGCGGCGTGGTGAACGTGAAGCAGATTGCAAAGGACATCTGCCCCCCGATTTCGGAGGAGCAGGTTACCGAGGCTATTGAAATCCTGAAAGAGGTGGGCCTGGTGAAGAAACTTGCCAGCGGTCGACTTGCCCTCACGGATGCGCACCTCACGGTAGGTGGCCCCGAAAAGGCACAGGCGGTCCGCAAGTTCCAGCGCCAGGTGCTCTCCCTTGCCAGCGATTCCCTGGATAACGTGCCCGTTACCGAGCGCAACGTGTCCACTCTTACCCTCTCCGTAGACCAGGCCTGTTTCGAGGATTTGGGCGATATGCTGAGGGAATTCCGCAGATTAGTGCAGAAACGGGTTGACGAAGCCAAGAATTCTGACCGTGTTATGCAACTTTCTATGGCATTTTACCCGGTCGCCAGAAAAGGAGGCTTCCCTGAAAATGCTATAATGGGGGAAGGCGCAGGAGTTAAAAAATGATGAATAGGGTGTGGAAATTAGGGTTGGCGGCACTGGGTGGAGCCATTGTCGCGTGTTCCGGTGGAGACAGCGGTGTCGCCGGATCATCGATGGAAACTGAGAATTCCATCGCCCTTTCCGTTCAGCTCGCCGATGGGTCACCGGCGGCTCGTGTTCGCGTTATTGTTCGCCCCGACAGCTACTTGGCCGGGGCTGATTCCCTCGAAGATTCTCTCGTGGACGAGAACATGAACTTCGAGACGGATTCTACGGGCAAACTCATTCTGGATAACCTGGGCTACGGCAGCTACATTGTCGAGGCCAGGAGCGATTCCCTGAAGGGCGCCTCCAAGTTCAACTACAGGTCGTGGCAGACCGAGGGTGGCCGTGTGTCCTTGCACTTGGGCAAGCCTGGTCTTGTTTCGGGCCGTGTGCTGGTCGAGGATGACGAGGATGCCTCCGAGGTTACGGTGGCGGTTCAGGGTCTCGATTACAGCGTTATGGCCGATGGTATGGGCAACTTCGAGTTCAAGTCGCTCCCTGCGGGATACTTCGAGATGGTCGCCTTCGTGCAGACCGATAGCGTTGTCGTGGACGATTCGGGCAAGAAGGGCAAGGTGCGTGTCATCCGCAAGCTCGGGTCCTCCATTGCCAATGTGCGTGCCGGTCAGGAAAGTGCAGTGGTTATCGATACCCGCCCGCAGGATTCCCTCCCGTCGTTTGTCTTCGAGGACTTCGAGGGTAGCATCGATGCGTGGAAGGTCCAGCATTCGGAAAATGCCAATGGCAGTATTGAAACTGTGGATGCGGGTCTTGGCCGGGAAGGCAAGGCTGCGCATTTCACGTGCGAAAACGATTCCGCGTACAACTGGGTGCTGATGGGACGCTCGCTCGGCGGCATGGTCGACATGAGCAATCTCGATTCCATCGTCTTCTGGGCCCGCACCGATATCGTGGATACCGCGAAGCGCAAGTACATTTCGTTCTCGCTTGACCTGAACGTCGATAGCACGTCCGAACTTACGAGCGGTAAGGCCTGGGTCCACTTGGATGTGGATACTGTCTGGAACCGCTTCGTGGTGACGCCTTCCGATTTCCTTGAGCCCGATAGCAACAATATCGGCGGAAACCTCGGCTGGGATGTCGTGAAGCGCAACATTACCGACATATCCATCTTCGGCGGTACGGGCGGTGAGTTCTGGATCGACGATATCGAGGTGTTCGGTTATTCCAAGTTTGTCGCAAGGGACCCAGAATAGCGTTTTTTAGCCGAATTTGGCCAAAGTTGCCTTGACAATTTATCAATGAATGTGCCGTGACGAACGGTACATTTTTTGTTTTTTTGGGGTATCTTTATTATCAAAGGGATGTTTGTGGTGTGGATGTTGCTCACGGGCTTCCCCTCATAAGGAGTTTTTATGAACGTGTGGAAAAGCGTGGGCGCGCTCTGCCTGGGCGCAGGCCTTGCTACCTTCGGCCTTGCCGACAACCCGATATCCTCTTACCATTACCTGGCGGACCCCTCTTGCGCCTCCGATGGTGATACCTTCTACATCCTGACCGACGTCGACGACTACAACAACCAGACCAACTGGAACTACGACATCGTCGGCCTTTTCGCGTTCACTTCCGAAGACATGAAGAACTGGACCGACCATGGCATGATTTTCCGTTCCAAGCGCGAATTCGGCAACTACCCGAACAACACCTGGGCTTCGGGCATCGCCGTCAAGAACGGTAAGGTCTATATCGTTTACCCCGATGGCGCGAGCGGCGTGGGCATGATTACGGCGCCTGCGATTGACGGCCCGTATATCGATCCTGTCAAGGAAACTCATGGTGTCAATAGAATTGCAGGTGGCGGTAGCCTTATCGGTGGCTGCGACGGCATTGCGCATTGCTTTGACCCGGGCATCTTGATTGATGACGACGGCAAGGGTTACGTGATTTTCGGTGGTGGCGAAAGTTCCAGCCGCCCGTATGGCAACAACTTCGACATTATCAGTTTTACCGAAAGCAACGGCAAGATTACTTTCGACAAGAATTCTCTTAAGAAGGTTTCTTTGCCGAACTCCTTCGAAGCTCCTTACCTGCACAAGAAGGGTAGCACCTATTACCTGAGTTTCAACAACCGTAGTCAGGTGATTGATTATGGTATGTCTAACAATATCTGGGGCCCCTATACCTTTGTGGGTACGGTCATTCCGGGGATTGGCTCTGTGCCAGACGCTCATGGCGAAGGCGGTAACAACCACCAGGGCTTCGCTCCTTTTAAGGACAAGTGGTATGCCGTGTATCACGATCGCCGCTTGGTGACATCTGACAACCACCCGACAGCCTGTACCCAGCAGGGCGTATGCTCGGTGAACCCGAACTACGAGAACCACAGGAGCGTGTCCATCGACGAACTCACCTGGAGTGGCGACAAGATGAACAAGCTCACCTTTACCCGCGAAGGCCCGAAGCAAATCAAGAACTTTGACCCGTACAGGACGTACAAGGCAACGACGAGTTCTAAACAACTTAATATCCGCAGCCGTACGGACTGGACCAAGGGCCAGCCGGTGAAGCACGTGCTGACTCCGCAGGCATCCAAGGAATCTTGGATTCGCGTGAGTGGCGTGGACTTCGGTAACGGTGCCGAGAATCTCCGCATCAAGGCCGCGAACGTGGGCGATGGCAACAAGATTGAAATTCGCAAGGGAAGTGCGACGGGTACGCTCGCCGGTACCTGCAACCTTGCAAAGACTAGCGGCTGGCAGGATTATGCCGATAACGACTGCGAAATGAGCGGCCTTACCGGCGTTGTCGATCAGCTGTTCTTCGTGTTCAAGGGCTCTAAGGATTCTACCATGGGCATCCTTGAATGGGAATTCCAGGGCACCAAGCGCGAACCTGAGCCGCAGACTGCGTTCGGCGGCAAGGCTTGGGCCGTTCCGGGCAAGATCCAGGCCGAAGACTTCGACGTGCCGGGCTACGGCGCGGGTAACGATACCTACAGCGACAACGATTCCGAGAACCATGGCTATGAAAAGGCCAAGAGTGCTGCGGATTCCGCGAAGGTCGCCTACCGCAAGGAAGATGCCCCGTCTGTTGACCTTTACGCGAATGCGACCGGGATTATCGTGGGCTACAACCAGTCCGGCGAATGGCTTGAATACACCATCAATGTCGCGAAGGATGGCGACTACACGTTCTTTGCCGCCGTGGCGACGGACAACCAGAATGCGGGCTTCGTGATGTCGGTCGATGGCAAGGACATTACGGATACTATCCTTGCCGCCAAGACTGATGTCGAGGGCAGCTTCGATGACTATGCCAAGGTACAGAGGAACGTGACGCTCACTGCGGGTGAACATATCCTGCGTATGACGGTTACGGGCGACTGGTTCGATATCGACTACTTCACCTTCGTGGAAGGCAAGGATGCGACGGACCCGGAACCGATTGGCACCACCGCGATTTCGAATGGGATTAAGTTCCATGTGAGCAGCGCTGCTACTTACCAGGTGTTTGACCTTGCGGGTACGATGCTCGGCAAGGTGGAACTTGCCAGCGGTGCCTCTGTGGCCCAGGTGCTCAAGGCTGCGGGCTACAGGCAGGGCGCCTACATGCTCAAGCAGGTGAACGGAAACAAGAAGTTTATGGCCCGCGTGACGAAATAAAACTGTTCAATCTTTGTTAGTACAAACTCTCTCTTGTGTTTGAAAGGCTCCCGGCAGACTGCCGGGGGCCTTTTTGTAAATAAACGTTAAACGCACCGAAGGTGCCCGTGGACAAAACGTCAATGGTTTTTGTTTGAATGGTTGTTAAAAATGCACGTGGGGATGGTAAATTTTATAATGGTTAGACTGCGGTGTCGCGGTTGAATATGGGATGTTAATATGAAGAAGATTTCCAAGGGAAAGCTTGGTTTGGCTCTTGCGTGCGGTCTCTTTGGTTCTGCACTTGCCGATAACCCGATTTCTACCTACCATTATCTGGCCGACCCCGGTGCCGCTGCCGACGACGAATATTTCTACATCATCACGGACTCCGATGACCCGGCTCCGTACAATTCCAATGGTTACAAGATTTACGCCCTCTATGCATTCCGCAGCAAGGATATGCAGAACTGGACTGACTACGGCATTATTTACGATGCCCGCAAGGTGAACGGCATTAACGATATTTGGGCATCCGGTATTGCGGTGCATAACGGCACGTTCTACATCGTGTTCCCCGATGGCGGTGGCGGCGGTATCGGCTACATCAAGGCGCCTGCAATCGACGGCCCGTGGACAAATGCCGTGGGCCAGGGCAAGGACAAGTTGGTCGGTGGCCGTGGCATTATCGGCTGTGACGGTGTCTCGTGGTGTTTCGACCCGGGTATCTTTATCGATGACGACGGTACGACCTACGTCACATGGGGCGGTGGCGAAAGCAACAGCCGCCCGAATACCGACAACTTTGATATTGTCAAGCTGAACGATGCGAAGGATGCTCCGGTGGGTAACGGCTCTCACGTGAAGGTGAATAACCTGCCGACCCGCAAGATGCTTGAAGCGTCGTACATCCATAAGCACAAGGGCAATTACTACTTCTCTTACAGTACCGGCTGGCAGCAGGGTGCGCCTACCATCGACTACGGCATGTCGAACAACGTCATGGGCCCGTACACCTGGAAGGGCACGATTCTTGGCGACCCGAGCATGAACGGCAGGAGTATCAACGGCAACAACAACCACCACGGTATTGCCGAATTCAAGGGACATTCCTATGTGGTGTACCATGACCGCCGTATTGCCAAGGGCCATAACGGACTTGAAATTATTCCGGCCGATGACGGTCAGCCGAAGCCGAACGAAGGTTACCACCGCAGCGTTTCTGTAGACGAAATGTTCTACAACAACGACGGTACGATTCAGACGGTGAAGGTGACGGACGAAGGCCCGAAGCAGATCGAGAACTTCGACCCGTACGACTGGTATCCGGCGCTCACGAGTTCCAAGCAGAAGGGCATCCGCAGCCGTTCTAACTTTGTGCAGGGCAAGAAGGCCGAACACGTGCTGATTCCGCTTTCCAGCAAGGAATCCTGGATCCGCGTGAGTGGCGTGGACTTCGGTACTGCGGCAACGGGCTTTACTGTCGAGGCTTCGAGTGCTGCTGACGGCAACAAGATTGAAATCCGCACGGGTTCTGCGACGGGTACGCTCGCAGGTACCTGCACGCTCAAGAATACCGGCAACAAGAATACCTATGCCGAAAACAAGTGCGAAGTCGATGGCCTCAAGGGCATCGTGAACCAGCTGTTCCTCGTGTTCAAGGGCAACCAGGATTCTACCATGTACGTGAAGGCTTGGGGCTTCGAGGGCAGTGGCACCACGCCTCCGGAACCGCAGAAGCCGTTTGGCGGCAAGGCCTGGGCTATCCCCGGCAAGATCGAGATGGAAAACTTTGACGAACCGGGTACGGGCCGCGGCGCGGGTGTCGATTCCTACAACGAGAACGATTCCGAGAACCATGGTGATAGCGACTTGCGTGAAGGTACCGGGGTCGACCTGTACAAGAAGGCTACCGGCGTAATCGTGGGTTACAACCAGGCCGGCGAATGGCTCGAATACACCGTGAACGTGAAGGAAGCGGGTGACTACACCATGTTTGCCGCCGTCGCGTCCGCCAATAGCACTTCCGGTTTCCAGCTCTCCATCGATGGCGAGAACATCACCGATGCGATTGCCGTCCCGCAGGCAAGTTCCGGCGAAGAGAACTATGACGACTACAACAAGGTTTCTGCCAACGTGAAGCTCCCCGCGGGCGAACATATCCTCCGGTTCACTGTTACGGGCGACTGGATGGATATCGACTACATCAACTTCGTCGCGGGCAAGGATGCCGAAGATTCCGACCCGCTCGAAGGCACTACCGCGATCAAGACTGTCGCCCAGTTCAACTCGTTCGGGTCTTACACCTACCGCGTGTTCGACCTGAAGGGCAAACAGGTGGGTACGGTGAATCTCGATGGTGCGCATGTGGGCGATGTGCTCCGTGCGGCCGGATTCAGCAAGGGTATGTACATGCTCCGTTCTCTGCGCGGCGAAAAGAAGTTTATGGCTAGGGTTGCGGAATAAGTCCGTACACGGCCTAAAAGAGTCCCTAAACACCACACATCCAGACCGGCGCCTTTACGGCGTCATAAAGCTCCTCGGGATTAGTCCCGGGGCGCTTTTTTTTGCGCTCCCCTCCCTAGTTGTTATTGATAAATAGTCAATGAGAAGTCTGCTCGTGGGTAGGAAAAACGCCATTTTCGGAGGTAGATTATAGTCAAGAAAGGGCAATTTTGCCGTTTTAACATAGGGATGTGTAAAATGAAGATGTCTTTCATGGGAAAATTTGGCCTCGCTGCCGTATGCGGCCTGGCTGCATCCGCACTCGCGGACAACCCGATTTCCAGCTACCATTACCTCGCCGACCCGGGTGCCGCTGCCGATGACACCTACTTCTACGTCATTACCGACTCCGACGACCCGGCGGCAGCCAATGCCAACGGCTACAACATCAAGGCCCTCTACGGTTTCCGCACCAAGGACATGAAGAACTGGACCGACTTCGGCATTATCTACGATGCCCGCAAGGTTGACGGTATCGGCGATATCTGGGCATCCGGCATTGCAGTGAACCCCAACGATCACAGGCTTTACATCGTGTTCCCCGATGGCGGTGGTGGCGGCATTGGCCTCATCGGCGCCGACAGCATTGCCGGCCCCTGGACGAACCCTGTTTCGGGCAACAAGAAGCTCATCAACAACTGGGGTGGCGGTATTTCGGACTGCGACGGCATCGGCTGGTGCTTTGACCCGGCAATCTTCTTCGATGACGACGGTACGGGCTACTTCACGTTTGGTGGCGGCAGCAGCGATAGCCGCCCGGCAAATAACAACAACAACGACATTTTCAACATCTACAAGCTCAACAAGGACATGAAGGGCTTCGATGTGAGTTCCAAGACTCACCTGAAGATCGGTGGCCCGAAGGCGATGGAAGCCTCGTACATCCACAAGTACAAGGGCAAGTATTACCTGTCTTACAGCACTGCCGACCTGCGTATTGCTTACGGCATGTCCAACAACCCGATGGGCCCCTACGAATACAAGGGCATCTTCATGGGTAACCCGAGCATTAACGGGCAGAACATCAACGCGAACAACAACAACCACCATGGCATTGCCGAATTCAAGGGCCACTGGTACGTTGCCTACCATGACCGCCGCATTGCGAACGGTTACGATGGCCTGGAAAAGATTCCTGCCGATGACGGCCAGGCGAATCCGGTACCCGCATACCACCGTAGCGTGAGCGTGGATGAGTTCTTCTACAACAACGACGGCACCATGAAGGAACTGACCTTCACGAAGGAAGGCCCGAAACAGATCGAGAACTTTGACCCGTACGATTGGTACCCGGCACTCACGAGTTCCAAGCAGAAGGGCATTCGCAGCCGTTCCAACTGGACTCCGGGCAAGGTTGCCGAACACCTGTTGCTCCCGCTTTCCACGAAGGAATCCTGGATCCGCGTGAGTGGCGTTGACTTCGGTACTGCCGCGACGGGCTTCGTGGTGCAGGCCGCAAGCACGGCTGATGGCGACAAGGTTGAAATCCACACGGGTTCTGCGACGGGTACGCTCGCTGGCACTTGCACGCTCAAGAATACCGGTAACAAGAATACCTTTGCCGAGAATTCCTGCGAAGTCACTGGCCTCAAGGGAATCGTGGAACAGGTGTTCCTCGTGTTCAAGGGCAGCAGGGATTCTACCATGGCTATCAAGGCCTGGGGCTTTGAAGGCAGCGGTACGACTCCGCCGGAACCGCAGAAGCCGTTCGGTGGCAAGGCCTGGGCTGTTCCGGGCAAGATCGAGGCCGAAAACTTCGATGAACCGGGCACGGGTCGCGGTGGCGATGTCGATTCCTACAACGAATCCGATTCCGAGAACCACGGCGACAGCGACCTCCGCGAAGGCACCGGCGTTGACCTCTATAAGAAGGCGACGGGTGTCATCGTGGGCTACAATACCGAAGGCGAATGGCTTGAATACACTGTCAACGTGGCGAAGGAAGGCGACTACACGCTCTATGCCGCAGTTGCTGCCGCCGGTAACACCTCGAGCTTCAAGTTCTCCCTCGACGGGACGGACATTACCGAAGAAATCTCCGTGCCCGCAGCCACCGAAGGCGAGGAAAACTACGACGATTACAACAAGGTCAAGGCGAACATCAAGCTCCCCGCGGGCGAACATGTCCTGAGGCTCACGGTTGTCGGTTCCTGGTTCGATATCGACTACTTCAATATCCTCGAAGGCAAGGATGCACCGGATACGGAACCGATTGGCACGGATGCCATTGGGAAAGCCGTCACGTTCAAGGCAGTACCGTACGAAACTTACCGCGTGTTTGACCTGAAGGGCGCCATGGTCGGTAAGATCCGCCTGGACGGTGCGACTGCAGGCGAGGCCCTCCGTGCGGCAGGCTTCAACCAGGGCGTGTACATGCTCCGTTCCCTGACCGGCAACAAGAAATTCATGGTGAATACGGCAAAGTAATACCATAAAAGAGTCCCTAAACACCACACATCCAGATTGATGCTTCTCAAGAGCGTCATGAAGTGCCCCGGAGCCCCGCTCCGGGGCTCTTTTCACGCACCGAAGGTGCCCACGAAGACACTTGTGTCGAGTGTCGGGAGGGTCTTAGGGAGGGTGAGCCGTGAGAAACCCTCCCTATTTTTTATTGCCAAAACGTAAATGGAAAAATTTGTCCGGCGTGGGGAAAAGTTGCTTTTTGTGGATAAATTTATAGCGTAGGGATGGCAATGTTGTCATTTTTGGTGTAAAAAGGTGTTAAAATGAAAAAAGTTGCGACTTTTGCAGGTCTTGTCAGGACAGCCGCTTGGGTTTTTGGTTGTGGAATCCTGACACCGATGGCCATGGCGTCGACCGTGAATGTGAACCTGGATGAAGAGCATCAGGTCATTCGCGGCTTCGGCGGCATGGTCCATAACCAATGGCAGGGCGGAGGCGGACTCTCCGAAGCCGATGCCAAGCTTGCATTCGGTACGGGCGATGGCCAGATTGGCCTCAATACGCTGCGCATTCCCGTATATGCAAGCTCCAACGACTTCAACAAGGAAGTGCAGGCTGCGAAGTACGCCAAGAAATACGCTGGCGATGACTTTATCTTGTATGCAACTCCGTGGACTTCCCCGTATGCGGGGGCAAACCAGCATATGGCTTCCTCGAACTACCAGAAGTACGTGGATCACCTGAATAGCTTTACTGCCTACATGAAGAATCAGGGCGTTCCTTTGTATGCAATTTCCATCAGCAACGAACCGGACTGGTGCGGTGAATGGGCCTGCTGGAGCGCCGACGAAATCTACAACTTCACCAAGGGCTACGCCGATCAGATGCGCAAGAACGGCACCAAGGTGATTTCGACGGAATCTTTCCGCTACGACAAGAACCTTTACAACAAGGTACTGAACGATGCTTCTGCCCTCAAGAACTGGGACATTCTCGGTGCACACTTCTATGCGAGCGACAGAACGACTGGAGACAACTTCTTTCAGTATTCTTTGGCAGACCAGAAGGGCGTAGAACGCTGGATGACGGAACACTACACCGAAAGCCAGGGCAGCGGCAACTACTGGCGTACGATTACGAATACGGGTGACCAGGCGAACCAGAACAAGCGCGATACTGTGAACGCCATGGACGTGGCTTACGAAATTCACCGCGCGATGGTCGTAGGCAACTTCAATCAGTACACCTGGTGGTATATCCGCCGTTGCTACGGCCTCATCATGGAGAAGGACTTCGGCAACAAACTCCAGATACCGTCCAACGAAATCGGCAAGGTCTCGAAGCGCGGCTACGTGATGAGCCAGTTCGCCCGCTTTATCCGTCCGGGTGCAATCCGCGTGGGAGCGACGGACAAGCCCGAATCGAACCTGTTTGCCAGCGCCTACAAGAGTTCCGAAGGCGACTCCGTCATCGTGGTGCTCGTGAACCGCGATTACAAGAATTCCAAGACCGTTACGGTTAACGTGAAGGGTGCCGATGTGGAAACGTTCCACGTGTACACGACGAGCCAGGCAAAGAACGCCAAGTATGAAGGCGAAGTCGAAGTGAAGAACGGCTCCGTGACCATCACCATGGATCCGGGTAGTTCTGAATTTAAGGACTGCATCGTGACGCTCGTGGGCGTGGGCACTCCTGCCGATCCTGTTCCTCGCGAACCGTTCACGGGTAAGGCAATCGATTTGCCGGGCAAGATTGAGGCCGAAAACTTCGACATCCCGGGTACCGGCAAGGAAAACAAGACCTACAACGAAAATGACTCCGATGATCACGGCGAGACCAACTACCGCGAAGGCACGGGTGTCGATATCTACAAGAAGGCGACCGGCTACATCGTGGGTTACAACCAGGCTGGCGAATGGCTCGAATACACGGTGAACGTGAAGGAAGCGGGTGACTACACCTTCTTTGCCGCTGTGGCATCTGCCAATGCGACTTCCGGTTTCAACATGACCCTCGATGGCAACGAGCTCACGGGCGATATCTCTGTCCCCAAAAACGATGGTGAAGAGAACTACGACGACTACAACAAGGTGCAGAAGAACGTGACGCTCCCTGCGGGTGAACATATTCTCCGCTTTACGGTGGTCGGTGACTGGATGGACGTGGACTACTTCACCTTCGTGAAGGGCAAGGACGCGGATGACCCCGAACCGATCGGTGGCGATACTACGCCGATTGCGGGCGCGAAGTTTGCCGCGGATAACGCTCCGGTCGCTTACGGCATTTACGATGTGAACGGCATGTTCCTTGGAAAGGTCGAAGCTAGAAGCGCATCCGATGTCAAGGCGAAGACGGCGGAACTTGTCCGTAATGGCGGCATGTTCATTGCAAGGCCTGTCCGTGGCGGCAAGACGTTCAGGTTCACCTTGACGAAGTAAAAGTTTTCCTTAGATAAAATCAAGTCCCTCGGGAATGTGTTCCTGAGGGATTTTTTTGTGACCTGGATTTGCGGGGCAAAGGCCTTTTCGGAATCTATAGCCCGGAAATCTCGACGACTTTCTTGTTGTTGGTCGACCCGATGACGACTTTCACGTCGCGCTTGTGGACTTTGTAATAGGAGGCGAGCAGTTCGCAGATGGCCTCGTTCGCGGCGCCCTCGACGGGTGGCGCCTTGACTTCGACCTTGAGGGTGCCGTCGGGTTGCGGAGTCACGCTTTCGCGCTTGCTCTTTGCGTGGACCTTGATGTTGACTCGCATGTGTTGAACGGGGAGGCTAGGCGAGGACGTTGCCTACGGGACCGAGGGGCGCGCTGGCCGGCTTGGGCTGTTCACGCTGGGGGGCGCTCCGGAGGTCGGACTGGTCGTTTTCCATGGCGGAGAGGAGTTCTTCCTGGCCGCGGATGAGGGCGCGGCAACGTATAAAGTAGTTGCTGCGGAGCTGCTTCAGCTGTTCGATTTCGGCGCGGAGGTCTTCGGCCTGTTTCTTGGTGGTCTCGACTTCGCGGACGGCCCTGGCCTTCGCTTCTGCAACAATCAGTTCGGCTTCTTTTTCGGCAGTGGCCTTCACCTCGTCGACGGTGCGCTGCATGGTGATGACGGCGTCCTGGATGGTCTTCTCGATTTGACGGTAGTAGTTTACGCGTTCTTCGGCGATTTTCAGCCGTTCGGTAAGGTCCGTCCGGTTCCTGGAAAGTTGTTCGAAGGCGTTTGCGGCCGTTTCCAAGAAGGCTTTTACCTCCTCGGCGTCGATTCCCCCGAGGGATTTCTTGTGGAAAGTCTGGTTGCGGATGTCTAGCGGAGTGAGTTCCATGGATGCCTTCCCGGATATTCTGTTTAATTCCAACTTAAAATATAATAAAAGGAGAAAAATTTTTTGGTGCTTTTTTTTCGGTTTATATTATGGAGACAAGGTTATAGATATGTTTGCTTTTTTTCGTGATTTTTGGAAGGCCCAGGACTCGGTCGAAAAGCGCCTCTTTTGGATCGTGTTCCTGGTCGAAATCGTCGTAACGGTCGCCTCCGCTGCGGTTACGTATCTTGAGGGCCAGAGTGTCTGGGGAGCCCTCGCTTGCGTCGTTTCGGGGCTCTTGCTGCTGGGTATAGGCCTTGTTTCCGTGAGGAGCCGCCGCTACGATGTCGGTTACATGGCGATGTTCTATGTGGTGGGACTGCTGCTTGTCCCGGCCATATTCTTCTTTTGCGGGGGAATCTGGAGCGGCATGCCCATGTATTGTTGCGCCGTCATGCTTGTAGACGCCGTGGCGCCGGTGAAAGCGCGGCACAAGTGGATTGCCTTCTGGATAGTCATGCTCTGGATTGCGGGCGTAATGGTTGTTTCGCTCATGGACGTGGACCTTATCCGGAAGTTCCTGAATGTGGTGCCGACGTCCATCTACGCTGTTGACGTGGTGCTTTCGTACGTCATCGTCTCCTTTGCCATCTTCTGCATCGGGACCTTTGTCGTGAACGCCTTTACCAAGGAGAGGGCCAAGACGGAATCGCTGGTAAAAAAACTCGATTACCTTTCCAAGCGCGATCCCTTGTCGGGGCTCTACAACCGCCGTTACGTTATCCAGTATTTCGAGAATATCGTCTGGCACAATAGGAGCCGCTTCTACCTGTTCATGTTCTGCGTTGACGGATTCAGGGATATCAACGAGGCCTATGGCCATGTCTTCGGCGACAAGGTGGTCTGCGACATCTCCGTTCTCCTGCAATCCACGGCCGACGAGGGGGAGGGTGAATGCGCGGCGCGCTATGGGGAGGATACTTTCCTCTATGTGCTGTCCTCGGATTCCGATGTGGATGCCTTCATGAAGGCGGACCAGTTCCGCGAGAGGGTGTGCGCTCTCATGTGGAAGGAATTCCCCCTCCTGAACGTGACTATTAGCGGCGGGGTCGTCTCCTGTCGTGATGACAACGAATTCGACCACGAGAGGCTCCTGAAAAAGGTGGACGACCTGCTTGATAGTATCAAGTCCCGGGGCAGGAACCAGGTTCGAAGCATGGTCGGCTAGGCCGGCCCGTTTTTCGACAATGTTAATAAAATGTTGATTAGTTGGGGAAGTCTAGGGAGTTATCCTCCCTGGCCGTTAAAAAAGGAGCCAAAGCGGCTTCCCGCCCTTGATTTGTGCAGATTTTTTGCTATTTTTGGAACTCAAAATTTTGCATTTTAAAAAGGTTTTATCATGAAAAGAACTTTCCAGCCTCACAATCGTAAGCGTGCCAACAAGCAGGGCTTCATGGCCCGCATGGAAGACCGTTGGGGTCGCGCCGTCCTGAGCCGTCGTCGTGCCAAGGGCCGCAAGCGTCTGACTGTCAGCGATTCCATCTACAAGAAGTAAGTCGGGGTGGCCTCGTGGCCGCACTGCGTTCTTACCGGCTGCCGAATCAGCCAGCCTACCGGCAAGTAGCCGTCCAGGGAAAATTCGTCCGCTCTCCGTCTTTGTCGATGCGGTGGATTGAAAGCCCGGACGGTTCTTGTCGTTTTTGCTTTTTGGCCAAAAAGAAGAACGGGAATGCGGTTTACCGCAACCGTTGCCGCAGGATCCTGCGTCCTCTCTTCTTCGGGATGATTCCCGCGATAGAAAAGCCCGTGTGGGCGATGGTCATCGTGAACGATAGTTCCGAAACGATGACTGCCGAGAGGCTTCGGGAATCTGCGGCCAAGATATTCCGCAAAATGGAATGGGGTGCGGCAGGGAATGCGGAAGGTTATGGAGAAGGTTAGCTGGGCGTTTTCGCAGGTGCTCATCGCGCCGATCCGCCTCTACCAGTTGATCCACCCGTATTTCTTCCACGGGGTGTGCCGGTTCCGGCCGACATGTTCGCAGTATGCAATCGAGGCGATCCGCATTCACGGCCCCTTCAAAGGTTTCTATCTTGCGGTTTTTAGAGTTTTGAGATGCAACCCCTTCTGCAAGGGCGGCTACGACCCGGTGCCGCCTAGAAAGGAAAAGAGATGAACAAGAATACGATTATTGGCTCCATCCTCATGGCGGTGATTGTCATTTGGTGGATGACTATGAATTCCGCAAATGCCGAGGCACAGGCCAAGGCGAAGGCCGAAGCCCAGGCGAAAGCGGCTGCCGCCCAGGTCGAAAGCGCCCAGAATGGCGCCTCCGAACTGGTTCTCCCTGCGACCGCACCGGAGGAGAAGGCTCCTCCCGTACTCGGCGCCGTTCAAGACGATTCCGCCAAGGCTTCTGACGCTGTGGCGTCCGACTCTGTGACCGCAGCAGCCGACAGCGCCGCTCCGGTGGTACCCGCGGTTGCTCCGCGTACCGTGACCGTCGAGACGGACAAGTTCATCATGACGCTTTCCAACAAGGGCGGCAAGGTGCAGAGCGTCATCGTGAAGGCGCTGAAGGATACCGCCGGCAACTATCCCGAACTCATCCAGGATACGGCGCTCGGCGCCCTCGACCTGAAACTCGGAGCCGCCGACCTGACCGACGCCCTCTTTGCGGTGGATGCTCCCGAATGGATCGTGGTGGATTCCGATACGAGCGTGCAGTTCACGTTCACGGATGCGAACGGCAACAAGGTTATCCGCAGCTACGGCTTTACGAAGGATGGGGCCGCCGTGCGCCAGGTGAATCGCTTTGTCGGGTTCAAGCCTGCCGCCTACGAACTTTCCTGGAAGGGCGGCATGAGGGAAACCGAGGCCATCCCGAAGGGCAAGAGCCTTGGCGGTGCAAGCTACTTCTTCAGCGAAGTCATCTACAGGGATAACGAGATGACCGAACGAGAAACGTTCTCCGATGCGATGACGTTCGACGATGCGAGCTACTACTGGGTGGGCATGCGCCGCAAGTATGTCGCCATGTCGGTCCAGTTCGACAAGCCTGTCCCTGCCAAGGTGAACGCGAAGCATGTCGAGGTCCCGACCGAAGCGAATACGGATCCGGGGACCTACAGGCTCACTATCGCGGACGAGACCCGCGGCGCAGATTCCGTGGCCTACAGTTTCATGGTGCTCCCGCTCCAGTGGGACGAAGTCGAATCGCTCGGTCAGGGCTACGAGAAGGTAATCGTGACGGGTTCCAAGTGGTTCCCCGGTTCCAGCGTCTGGTTCGTGTGGATTTGCAAGTGGCTCCTGAAACTCCTCAAGTTCTTCTATGGCCTTATCCCGAACTACGGCGTGGCGATTATCCTTATCACGTTCGTGGTGCGTGGCCTTACGACTCCGTTCATGGTGAAGCAGATCAAGTCTACCCGCGGTATGGCTTCGCTCAAGCCGCAGATGGATGAAATCAACGTGAAGTACAGGACCGACCCGCAGAAGAAGCAGGCCGCGATGATGGAACTCTACGCGAAGAACGGCGTGAATCCGCTTTCGAGCTGCACGGGCGGTTGCCTCCCGATGCTCATCCAGATGCCGATTTTCATGGGCCTCTTCTTTGTGCTCGGCCGTGCCATGGAACTGCGTGGCATGCCCGCCTTCCTCTGGATTAGCGACCTCAGCCGTAGCGATGTGGTGTGGAGCGGATTCTCTATCCCGTTCATCATGCCGTCCGGCCTTGCAATTCTTCCGTGGATTATGGTCGCGACGACCTATTTCCAGACAAAGGTGACGATGAGCTCCAGTGCCGGCATGGATCCTGCACAGCAGAAGATGATGGTGTGGATGATGCCTGCGATGATGTTCCTGTTCAGTGCCGTGATGCCTTCGGGTCTCGTGCTCTACTGGATTGTCGGCAATATCTGGAGCATTATCCAGTACAAGGTAATCCATAAGAAGATGGACGCTCCTGCCGCCGTTTCGGACAAGCTGAAAGGCAAGGACGTGAAGGACGCCGAAATCGTCAGGAAGAAATAAATGAACTGTGCGCCGGCCGGCGCACTGTTTTCGGCGCCTTCATTGACATCCGATAGTGAATAATCTAATTTACGGACATGAAGAAAATCATGTCCATAATTTTTTTGTGTGCGAGCTTCGCCCTTTGCGATGAGATTGCGGAAGAATCTTCTGCCGATGTTGTGGAAAATGCTGCAACCGAAACGGAGACGGTGGAAAATCAGACACAGGCGCCAGCTCCGACAGAAAAAACGGAATTGGGCTCGAGGTTCCGGGCCTTCGGTGAAATCGGTGCCGTGATTTTCGGTGCAGGCGTGCGCTACTACATGAACGAATCCAGGACGTTCTACCTGCAGGGCAGTCTCCAGTACGACGCTTTCGTTGCTTCCTTTATTCGAATTCCGGTACTCTTTTACTTGGGCGGAACCCATTGGCATGGGATTGTCGGTTTGACGATTAACATTGCCGATAACTACAAGACCGGGCAACTGGTGCATGCTGCCGCTGGTATCAACTACGATATCAATCGCCACGTCGGAATAAACATAAAGGTCCTTTCTCCGCTCAGCTGGCCTTCCGATGTTCCCGTCTCTCCGTCTATTGGAGTTCAGCTGGCTTATTAAAAATAAAGTCGCGCAAAATCCTGTGACTTTATATACACGATTCCTGCAAGGCGAAAATTGCCTGTTTTATTTTATCCGAAACAAATTATATTTTGGCCAGTGAAGTGGAACCCCAAGGTTCAATTATTGCCTGATTGAAAGCAATAACATGCTAGAATTAGATACTACGGTTACCTGGACTCTGGAATATACTCGATATGAGGGGAAACAGGAGGAGAAAGATTCCATCCAGGTAACCACTTTGTTTAAAGTAAAGTGACGGGTTACTTGTACTCGTCGCCTTCGAGCGGCCTGCCGAGCAGCTTGTACTTGGCCTTGATGGCCGTGCGCAGCAGCGGCCACCCGAACTTGTCGAAAGCGCCTTCCCATACGAGGTCGGCCTTGTGCTTTACGCTGGAATCGATGGGCGAGGGCAGCCACTCTTCCTTGAAGTCCGGCGCGAGTCCGGCCTGCTTGACGAGCGATGCGTAGTCGGTGTTGAGCGCGTCCTTGGCGCCCATGCGGATAAAGTGCTTTTTCTCGTTGAAACTGAAACGACGCTGCAGGAGCTTGCGCTTGATGAAGCCCTGTTCGAGCAGTTCCCCGTATGCAAATATCGGATTGCAATCCGTCGGGAAGAGGGCTTCCATGCGGACTTCTGCTTCGATAAACTTTTCGCTCAATCCCACTTCCATGTGGCGGACTGTCGCTTCGAAACTTTCCTGCTCGGGAGTTTCGAACAGGTGCATGAAGAATGCGCCGAGGGCGGGTTGTTTCAGATAAAGGAAGAACGATTGCAGGTGCGGACAGAACTCATCACTCCGGGTGAGCGAGACTACATCGGCGTTACTTCTTTCCGCTTCGGCGAAGAACTTCTCGAAGTTGTCCTGGAAGTAGACGATGGAATCGTTCAGCACGAGGAGACGGTCAAGGCTGCCCATGGCGCTTTGCGTGCCGTTGGCTACCGGGCTGTTCACCTTGAGCTTGAGATAGCGGTGCCACATGCCGAAATCGAACCCGTGATTTTGCGTGAGGAACAGCTCGATATCGTTGTCGGCGATAAATTCGAGCGATTCCTGCGAGAATTCACGCTCGTTTGTCAGAAGCACGACATGGAAATCGGTTCTCGCGAGATGCGAAAGTGCAAAGCGGACGTAGCCGGGAAGGTCTTTCCCGGTCTGGTAGCTTGCATAGAGCGCGATTTTCTTGTATTCCGACATGTCCGCGTCTCTGTATGGAGGTTAACGCCTTCTGCCCCTGCCCCCGCGTTTGCCTGCAAACTTTTCGCCGAAAGCCTTGGGGCCTTTGGCGCCCTTGGTCTTGCGAGGCTTGCTTGCGACATGGAAGCTGTCGTCATCGCGGTTTCGGGCTCCGCGTCCACCACGGTTGCGGTGTCCGCGTGCCGAGATATATTCCGGGGCGTCGTCATCGAAGTCGCGGTCGTCGTCGGGCTGGCTCACGTACCCGAGGGCTTCCGCCGCGGCGGCGCGGTCAGCGCGTTCATGAACGTCGCGGTTGCGGTAGTCGTTGTAATCGTCGCGAGATTCACCCTGACGGCGGCGCTTCTTCGGTTCGCTAGAGAGTTTTTCGATAATGCTGAAGTCCGCCTGACCGCGCAGCGGGTCTACCCGCAAAAGGCGCACCAGCACCTTGTCGCCGCGCCGGAACGTACGCCCGCTCTTCTTGCCAAAAGCGAGTCCCTGATCTGGGTTGAATACGTAGAAGTCATCGCCGGCAATGTCGCGGAAACGCACCAGGCCTTCGGCAATCGGGTCTGCGATAGAAACGTAGATACCCCATTCCTCGATGCCCGTGACGGTTGCCTCGAAGTCGTCGCCAATGTGGCTCTTCAAAATCCAGCAGCTGCACACCTTGATGGCAATGCGTTCGATTTTCTGGTTCTTGACTTCGTTCGCCGAAATCAAGTCGCAAACTTCAATCACGCTGTTCTTGCGCTCGGCGTTGATTTCCTTGCCCTTGCGCGCCAGTTCGCGGTGACACCACAAGTCGGCGTAACGGCGAATCGGGCTCGTAAAGTGGGCGTAATCCTGCCAATTCAGCGCGAAGTGTCCGAAGCTGTTGCTGTCGTAATGTGCCTTCTGCATGCTGCGTAGAATGCGGTTGGTCAAAGTCTCGTCGCCCGCGGCGCGCTTCACCAAGTGTTCGTACAGCTTGAATGCCGTCGGGTTCAGGTTCGTGTCGCCGCTGCGGGGTTTGCCCAGGTCGCGCAACATCACCGGAGAATCCTTGAACAGATCCGGGTACATGTAATACAGTTCCATGATGTCCTTGGTATCCGGCGCTTCATGGATACGGTAAATGCCCTGGAGCTTGCGCTTCTTGAGTTCCTTGGCGCAGCAGTTGTTCGCGATGAGCATGCATTCTTCCACCCACGAATTTGATTCGTCGGTTACGCGCGGGTAAATCTTTTCCGGTTCACCCTTTTCGTTGAACTTGCAGCCGAATTCGGTGCTCTGGAATTCCAGCAGGCCATCCTTGGTGCGGTTCTGCTTCAAGAGTGCGGTCACCTCGGCGAGCGCCTTGATATCGTCGTCGCCGTTCTTCATCATTTCCATTGCCTGCTCGTAGGTGATGGACTTGGTAATCTTCACGATACTGCGGTGGAAATCCCAGCTGAGCACGTTCGCGTGCTTGTCGAGTTCCATCATGCAGGTGAATGCGCAGCGGTCCACGCCCTGGTGCAAGCTACAAACATTGCTCGAAAGCTTGTCCGGGAGCATCGGCACGGCGGTCCA
>NZ_DFLC01000007.1:45105-188196 GCF_002374005.1 Fibrobacter sp. UBA3629
CCTTCGGGTACGTAGTAGCTCACGTCGGCAATGTGCACGCCCAGCCTGTAGCCCTTGGGGGTGCGTTCCACGCTAATGGCGTCGTCGTGGTCCATGGCGCCTTCGGGGTCGATACAGAGAATCGTGAGCTGCCTGTAATCCACGCGGCCCTTGAAGTCCTTGCCGCACGGCTCCTTGACGCTGTCCACATACTTCTTGATAGCGGGGCTGAAGTCTTTGGGCAAGTTCGCGTCTTCCATGAACTTGGTTTTGACTTCGTCCCAGCTGATGTTCATGGCTTCGGCGGTGCGGTCGACCTTTGCCAAGTAGCTGTGCTTGAGTTTCGGGTGCGGGTACAGCGTAAAGCTGATGGTCTCGCCTTCCTTGCCCGGGGCCTGCCTGCGGTGGCACATCTCGTATACCTTGCCGGTCTCGAGTTCGTGCACTTCCCATTCTTCTTCGCCCGTCTGGTGCAGAATGCCGCGCTTCACGCGGGTCTCGTTTTCCTTGCCCGTCTGGCGGCGGCTACGTGCGCCCAGGCGGCGGTTGTCTTCGGGGTACTGTTCCGCAATCTTCTTCACGCGCTTCTCGCGCTTTTCCTCGACGGTTTCCCCGTCTCCCAGCTGGTATTCCTTGTGGCTGGTGCGCTTCAAGAGGCCTCGGTCCACCATGTCGGCGAGCAGCTGCTTGAAAGCCATCTTCTGCTTTTTGGGCAGCCCGAGTGCGCTGCGCAGGCGGCTACCGACCATCGGTTCGTCGCGCAGAATGGCAATAATCTGATCTTCACTAGGTAAATGCTGTGCCATTTTAGGCCTCCTTTGCGCCGGTATCGGCGTCTAAATTCTTTTGGGCAATTTCTTGCTGCTTGTACGGCAATGCGGATTCGATTAGGTCGTGCATCTCGTCTCGCAAGTCGTTCATGGGTGTGTTCTCGAAACTTTCGGGTGTCTGGAGCGGGTGGACGACAATGCGGACTACGCCCGGATTCATGGTCCACTTCACCTTCGGGAGGCATTCGTTGGTGCCGATGAGCGTTATGGGCAGCAGGGGAAGCTTGTTGTCCTTGGCCATACGGAAGATGCCGTTCTGGAACTTGAACATGCGGCCGTCCTCGCTGCGGTGGCCTTCGGGGAACACGGCGATGTTGTACTTGTCATCGAGGCGCTTCCGGACGAGTTTGCCCATGCCGGCATTCATGCGCGGGTTCTTGTGCACGGGAATGCAGCCGATGCTGTTGAGTACCCAGCCGAATACCGGGGCTTTCCAGAGGGCGGCTTTCGCGATGAAGGCGGTGTTGCCGAGTGCGGGCCAGATGACGTTGATATCGAGAAAACTCGCGTGGTTCGCGACGATGATGAATCCCCTTTCCTTGGGAATGTTCTCCTTGCCTTCAACGACAATCTTGATTCCGAACAACTTGAAGATGACATTCTTGAAATAGAAACTGCAGACGTTCGTGATTTCGGATTTGCGTCCGCAGATACTCTTGTAGATGATATAGGGCGTTCCGAGAATGATCATCCCGGTGAATATGGTGAGGTAGTAAAGAATAGCGCGAACGAATCCCATAAAAACCTGTAGGTTGGTAAATCCTTCCATAATGTATATTTTTTAAGGCGAGCGAAACATTAAATTCAAAATTTAATGCGATATAAGCAAAAAGACAGCCCCTAAAAGGGCTGTCTCCAAACTCGGTCGATTCTGTTAGTGCGACTTTATTTTCCAGTCGAGCGTCTGGCCGGCGGCGAGGGGGACGACTCCGTTGACTACTTCAGGAACGGTCCACGATTCTTTCACGACTTCAATCTGCTTTGTGGTTCGCGGGATTCCGTAGAAATCGGCGCCGAAGCCGCCGATGAAATTGGCGAGTTTGTCGAGGTGGCCTGCGCGTTCGAATTCCTGTACCAGGAGCGGGACGGCGACAGGTGCGCTGTAGACGCCCGCCGCACCGCAAGGGCATTCCTTTTTGCCCTGCTGGTGCGGGGCGGAGTCCGTGCCGAGGAAAAACTTCGGGTTGCCGCTGAAGGCTGCCTCGCGGATGGCGGCACGGTCTTCTGGTCGCTTCGGAAGCGGCTTGCAGAAGTGGTGCGGCCTGAGCGCGTCTCCGACGACGTCGTCGAGAGTCATCATCAGGTGGTGAACCGTGAATGTCGCCGCCACATTTGCGGGGAGCTTCTTGACGGCTTCGACCGACTTTGCGGAACTCAGGTGCTCAAAGACGATTTTCAACTTCGGGAACTTTGCCGCAAGCGTCTCGACGCGCTTGATAAACGCAGGTTCGCGGTCCAGGCAGAATTCGCCCGGTTCTTCGCCGTGTACGCACAGCACGAGCCCGAGCTTTTCCATCATCGCAACTACTGGGAAAACCGCTTCGAAGTCGCTGATGCCATCGGCACTGTTCGTGGTGACGCCTGCGGGGTAGTACTTCCCCGCGATAACGCCCACCGCCATCATGTCCTTCAAGTTCTGTTCCGTGTAGTTCGGGTTCAGTTTGAAAGTCATGAGCGGTTCAAAGTCGGGGCGCACGTCCTTCGCGGCTTCGAGAATTTGCTTCTTGTAATCGCTTATCGCCTTCGCGCTTGTCATCGCGGGAACGGTGTTCGGCATGATGATGGCGCGTCCGAATTGCTGCACGAGGTCGCGCACGTATCCGGGCATGAGTTCGCCCTGGCGCAGGTGCGCGTGAAAATCGTCGGGAAGGGGGAGAAACATTTTGAAATCCTTTTGTAAAATGTGTAATGTGTAGTGTGTAATGTGTGATGGCTAATTATTCATTTGGCATTCCACACTCCACATTGCCGCGTAGCGGCTTTACCCGCTTGCGCGAAGGTCGCGGAAGAGTTCTTTTGTAATTTCGGTGTCCCCGTGAAGCCACGTGTCGAAGGAATGGGGCTCGGTCAATGTCTTTTGGGCAAGGAAGGTTATCTTGCAGCCTAGTTCCTTTGCTACCATCAAGTCGTGGGTGACAATGATGATGGACGTCTTGAACAGGGTTCGCATGTTGTCGATCAACGGCAGCAGGTTTCGGCGGTTGTAGTTGTCGAGGCCTGCAGTCGGTTCGTCCATGAGCAAGAGCTGCGGGCCCATGGCCCAGCTGCGGGCGATTGCGACACGCTTCTGCATGCCGACGCTCAACTGGTGCGGGAACATGCCGGCGCAGTCGCGGACGCGCATGAGGTCCATGGCCATGTTAATCTTGTCTTCGATTTCCGTCGGGGTGCCGACTTTGTGATAACGTAACGGAAGGGCGATGTTGTCTCGGACGCGGAGGTTCGAAATGAGGGCGCCGTTCTGGAATACGAACCCGACCTGGCGTTTTGCCACTTCGAGGGCCGTAAGTCTCTCGGGCGGGATGTATTCCCCGAAATAGTAGAGTTTCCCAAGGTTCGGGCGGGCAAGTCCTGCGATGACGCGGAGAAGCGCGCTTTTGCCCTGTCCGGAGCCGCCGCCGATGCACAACGTTTCGCCTTTCTTGAGGACGAGGTTTGCACCAGAAATCAGTTCCTCTTCGCCGGGCTGGATGCCGGATTCGAAAAAGCCGAGCGCCCTTGGCTTGGAAAAAGCCGTCCCGATCAGTCCCCGGTAGGACAGGTGCAGGTTGTCAATTCTGAGGGCCTCGTCAAACATCAGATTATCTTCGAAATCTCGTTGAAATAGTCGATGAAATAGAACAGGGAAAGGAATACGTCGGCGCAGACAATGTAGAAGAACGACTTGATGACGGACTTGCCGGTGGCTTTGGGCACCTGGCGGATGTCACGGGGAATGTTCATTGCCTGGTAGCAGGCGTTGGTGGTAATGATACTTCCGAAAACGAGCGGCTTGATGACGATGAAGATGAAATCCATGAATGTCATGGCGTTGAGGATTTCGGTCGACAGGTAGTCCCATGTGAGCTGCAGGTTGATGGCGTTGCCTGTGATGGCGATGGCAATCTTCGTCATCAGGAATCCGGCACAGATAGCGCTTGCGCTGAAGACTATGGTCATGATGAAGGTTGCAACGGCGCCGCCGATGAGTCCCGGCATTACAAGATAACGGATGGGGTCTACGCCCATGGATGCGAGTGCGTCGACCTCGGAGTTGATGACCATGCCGCCGATGTAGGTAGTGAGCGACGAACCGCTACGGCCTGCAATCAGGAATGCCGTGAGGATAGGCCCGAGTTCACGAATGATGACGACGACCATGAGGCCGCCGACCACGTCCGAGAATCCGACCTTGCCCATCATGGTAATGACTTCGACAATGACGACGGTTCCAAAAAGGGTTGCGACGACAAACAGGATGGGGAATATTTCGACACCGGTGAAGAAGGTCTGCAGGATGATGTTCTTCGAGTCGGTCTTGAAGCTGCGGCTCCTGGAAAAGAGGGACATGAACGCACGGATGAACAAGGCAACCTGCTGCCCCGCAGTCTTGCGCAGCAGGAAGAGTCCCAGCGAGTGGAACATCTTGCCGATGACGGTTAGCTGTTCGTCCTTATTTGTTTCCATCTACTATGTTCGTCCCGTTTATCGCACTCAGTATGTCTTGCCAGAGCGTTGCAATCCCGTGGCCCTTGACGGCACTTACGCACAGGGGCTTTTCGGGTAGGGAGAGACGTTCCTGAATCTGCCTCAGCCCTTTCGCCAGTTCCGACTGGTTCACCTTGTCCCGCTTGCTGGCGATTACCAGCACCGGGCAGCCCGTGTTACGGATGCTCTCCACCGTATCGATGTCGGTGGGGGAGCCTCCGTGGCGTATGTCCACCAGGTACACAAGCCCGCGCAGGTCCTTGCACTTTTCCACGTACTCGCGGATAAATTCGGACATCTGGTCGCGCTTCGCGTTGCTCACCTTGGCAAAGCCTACACCAGGTAAATCTACAAGAAAAAACTGGTTGTTGACTTTGAAGAAATTGATTTCGCGGGTCTTTCCGGGGGTAGAACTGACCTTGACCAGCTTTTTTTGCCCCATGAGGGCGTTCATGAGCGATGACTTGCCCACATTGGAGCGTCCGAGGAAGGCTACCATCGGGAGTCTTTCTTCGGGGAGGCCCTTGAGGTTTACCGCCGCCTTCACGAATTCCGCGGACGTGACGGTGAAATCGCCGAACTTTACCGGGTTCACAGGCTTACCCTCCCTTCGAAGGCTCGGAGCATGGTGATTTCGTCGACGAATTCGAGGTCGGAACCCATTGGGATTCCACGGGCAAGCCGGGTTCGCTTGACGCTTGATCCGGCAAGCATGCGGTCTATCATGAGGGCGGTGCTGTCGGCTTCGGGGCTAGACCCGAGCGCGAGGACGAGCTCTTCGATGCCTTCGTCCTTGATCCGCTGGACCAGCTGCGAAAGGTGCAGCTGCTCGGGGCCAATCCCGTCGAGCGGGGAGATGACATTCCCGAGCACGAAGTAGAGGCCCTTGAAGATGCCGGAGCGTTCGAAGGGCAGGATGTCGGAACTCTTTTCCACGACGCACATGGCCTTCGCGCCCTGCCGTTCACTGCAGATGGGACATTGCTCCTCGTCGGTAAAGGCGTGGCACTTGGGACAGGGATGGACTTTCTCGATGGCGTTCGTGAGGTTGCCCGCGAAGCGCTCGATGTCGCTTTTGGGCCGTGTCAGTACGTGATAGGCGAGACGGCGTGCCGTCTTTTGGCCTATCCCGGGAAGGCCTGCGAATTCGGCGATGAGCGCCTCGAGGCTTTCCGGTTCAACGCTCATGGGCCCACGTGTATGCGTCATTGACGCAACGGTTGAGGAGTGCTGCGGAAATGTTCAGTTCCTTGAGGAGCGCGACGATGGCGGCCTGGTCGTCCTGTTCCACGGCATCTGCTAGTCGGAGGAGTTCCCCGAGACGTCCGGAACGCTGCAATAGCGCTATCCGCATTTCTTCGTCGGCAGGCGAATCGGTGAGGATGGACTCGAGCGGTGCGCCGAGGAGAGCATCCATGCGGCTGATGAGACCGACCATGAAGGCCTTTGCGGGCAGGTCGTCGTCGGTGCCGCGGACCACGCGTGCGAGGAGTTCCAGGAACTTCGCGCGGTGGCTCGCGTTCTGGAACAGGGGCGAACTCTGAGGCGTCATGCCCATCTCGGGTCGCGCGTAGAGCATGAGCATCAGCCATTCCTGAATGTTCCTCATGCCGATCCAGATGATGGCGTCGCGCACGTTCGCGATGCTGTGGCTCCTGAACTGGGCGTCCGAGTTCACGAAGCGAAGCAGGTTCGCGGCCACGTTGCCGTTCTCGGAAAAACATTCGCAGAGCTTGTCGAGGGTCGGATGCGTGCGGAGCAAAAGCAGTATGCGGAGAATCGCGGCGGAGGTCGCGTCGATCTTTCGGCCCGTCACGAGCTCGGGCTTTGCGAAGAAGAACCCCTGGAAGTAGTCGTATCCGTCGGCGAGGCACTTCTTGAAACAAGCCTTGGTCTCGACCTTCTCGGCGAGGACCTTGATGTTTTTGGCCTTGAAGAACCTGGCGGCTTCGGCTAGCGCATCCTCGCTGTTCTCGACGATGTCCATCTTTACGTAGTTGACATAGGGGAACAGTGGCTGGCAGCGGGCAAGGAACTGCTCGTTGTAGATGAAGTCATCGAGCGCGATTTCGAAGCCGCGGGCCTTGTAGCGCTCAACGGCTTTTACCAGGGCGTCGTCGACTTCCACGTCTTCGAGAACTTCGAGCACAAAGCAGCGAGGGTTCAACAGCCCGAACAGGTTGTCGAGCAGCATCTCCCGGCTGCAGTTCACGAACGCCTTGTGGTCGCCGATGAGCTTCGGGAGCCCGATGTTGTTGAGCACGTTTTCGAGGACCTGGGCGGTCGCGAGGACGTCGCTTGCGATGACTGCGGTGTCGCTCGTGGGCGAATCGCGGAACAGGAGCTCATAGGCGAATATTTTCCCATCGCGGTCGAGGATGGGCTGGCGTGCTAGGTATGCGAGAGATTCCATGGTCTAGATGCGCGCGCTCTTGATACCGAACAGGAGGATGCTGCGGGCGCCTGCGTCCCAGAGCTTGTCCATGATGGCGTTCGCCTCTTCTTGCGGGACCATCGCCTTCACGGAGTACCACTCGCGGCCGTGCAGCTTGGTCACGGTCGGGGCGTCGAGCCCGGGCGTGAGTTCGCATGCTTTCTGGAGCAGTTCTGCGGGGCAGTCGTACTCGATCATCATGTACGACTGGGCGACGAGCTTGCCCTCGATGCGGCGGATGAGCGTATTGACTTCTTCGAGTTCCGTCTTCTGCGGGTTGCAGAACAGGGCGGCGTTGCTGCGGAACAGCGGGTCGCCCACGATGCGAAGCCCGGCCTGCTTGAGGGTCGTGCCGGTTTCCACCACGTCCACAATCGCGTCTGCCACGCCGAGGCTCACGGAAATTTCAACGGCGCCTTCAAGCACCACGAAATCCATCGGCTTCTTGTAGAAGCTTTCCACGATGTTCGGGAAACTGGTGGCGATGGTCTTGTCCTTCAGTTCGTCGAGGCTCTGCACCGGGCTGTCGTTCGGGACGGCGGCGCACATCTTGGAAGCGCCGAAGGGGAGGTCCAGAACCTTCACCGCGGGGCTCTTCGCTTCGGCGTTGAAGTCGATGCCGGTGATGCCTGCGTCGATGATGCCGCGACCCACGTACATCGGGATATCGCTGGGGCGGAGGAAGAAGAATTCGATGCCGTTCTTCGTGTCGAGCTGAGTCAGAGTCTTGTAGGGCTTGGATGCCTTGTAGCCGCAGGCCTTCAGGAGTTCCTGCGTGGGTTCGAAAAGCATGCCCTTGTTCGGGAGAGCTACCTTGATCATAGTTTAGCGTACACCTCTTCGAGAGTTAAGCCCTTTTCGGCCATCATCACGGCCACGTAGTAGAGCACCTGGGAAAGTTCGAGACACTGCGCGTCGCGGCTTTCGAAGCGGGCGGCCTGCCAGCTTTCGGCGGCTTCTTCCACGAGCTTCTTGCCGATGGCGTGCGGACCCTTCTTGAAGAGTTCCGTGGTTCCCTTGCCTTCGGGCATTTCCTTTTTGCGCTGGCACGCCAGTGCGTACATTTCTTCGAACGTCATGATAGACCTCTTTATGTTTTTACTCAGTAAAAGATAGTTTTTTAGAAGTGCTGCGAAGGCCGCACGGGCCGAAAATCAAGTTATATTTTGCATGTGCAGAAGAGAAAGAAGAAAATTGTCTGTGTTGCGGTTTTGGCTTGCGTGACTGTGGCAGTTGCCTTTGTGGTGTTCTGCTGCCGCGATGGCGGGGAAGGAACATCGCACGAGACCAGGCCGCTTTTCGATGTGCTCGACAGCGCGAACATGATGCTCGTGACGCCGGTAGGTCTTGGTGACCATGCGAAGGGCAAGGTGATTAGCGGTCGTGCCTACCAGAACTTCGTTCAGTTGCTGCGCCTTGCCGATGCGAAGGAAACGCTTCTCGATACCTTCCATACGGAATGCGCGACGGGTGTGCGTGTACAGCTCTTTCATGATACTTTGTCTGTAGCGGAACTGCGTGTTGCCGACAAAATCGGGCGTGTCGGTGACGATATCGGCGTGTGGGAACCCGAAAAGCCTGTGACGATGCGGAAGGTAAACGCCTTTTTGCGGAACCAGGGCGTGAAGTTCCGGCCATGCCCCATAGGGTCGGCCGATGTGTCGGAGGATCCTGACTTTGCGCTGAACGGAATGATTCTTGACCGCGATACGGCAGTCGGGAAGCCCCTTTACGATTTGCTGAAAGATTCAGAACACGCGATAGTCAGTTTTACAGGAATTGCCTTACCGAAGAACGTTACGCGCAAGAATAAGAAAAAGACAATTGACGTTGTTGCCCAAGAATTGCAGAAACATGGGAATGTTGAACTCGATTCCAGCCAGTTGCAGGAACTCCTTTCGCTGTTACGCACGCCCAAGCGGGAATCCTTTTCCGGTGGGTGCCTGTGCATCTCCAGGGCGACGATCTCGTTCTACCAGGATTCCGTAAAAACGTTTAGGCTGCATGTAATCGGAAGTGACTACGGAACTTTCGAAAAGCATGACCTCCTGTCGGGCGTCGGTGCGAGCGGCATATGGGAAAGTGCAAACCCACAGGCGCTCAAGGCGTTCTTTGACCGCATCAGGGCCCCGCTGGAAGAAGCGGAGCGGGGAAAACTCCCGATAGAGACGCCAGTACTGATACTAAAGTGAATCCTTGCAATTTTGCTGCCGTTTAATGCAAAATTGGATAAAAGTGCCCGTTTTTTTACAAAAAAGGCTGTTTTGTACATTTTTTTACACACTCTTATTGACTTTTTGTCCATGAAAAAGGGTTGTTTTGCAGGAATATTCCTGTTTGTGGAAAATAATTTTATGGAAGACAAAGGAGTGTGTTATGGATGTGAAGAAGTTTTCGGAGATTTTGACCATCGTGCTATGGCTGGTGGGGGGAATCCTGATGCTTACGACGCTTGCCAATGCGGCCCCGAACCCTAATTTCCATATTTATATTGCCTACGGGCAGTCCAACATGGCGGGTAACGGCGATATCGTTCCTTCCGAAGACCAGGACAAGTACAAGGACAAGTTCCTGATGCTCGCCTCGCATAACGCAAACGCGAGCCAGCGTAGCGGCAAGACGAATCAGTCTATCAAGACTGGCGAATGGTACACGGCTATCCCCCCGATGTTCCACCCCTTCGAGAACCTCTCCCCGGCGGACTACTTCGGCCGCGCGATGGTGGATTCCCTGCCGGGCGTAACCGTGGGCATTATCCCGGTCGCTATCGGTGCGGTGAGCATTCGTGCCTTCGACAAGGACCAGTACGAAAGCTACTTCAAGGGCGACGGCAAGGACATTATGAGCTGGGGTTGGCCCAAGGATTACGACAACAACCCTCCGGGACGCATTCTGGAACTCGCCAAGAAGGCTAAGGAAGTGGGCGTCATCAAGGGCTTCATTTTCCACCAGGGCGAAAGCGACGGCACCGACGACAACTGGCGCCGCACCGTCTACAAGACTTACAAGGATATTATCGACGCGCTCGACCTCGACGAGAACGAGGTTCCGTTCGTTGCCGGCGAACTCCTCCAGGAAGGCAACAACTGCTGCGGAAGCAAGAATGGCGGAATTGCGCAACTCAAGAACAACTTCAAGAAGTTCGGGCTTGCATCCTCAAAAGGTTTGCAGGGTAACGGCAAGGACCCGTACCACTTTGGGCGCGCGGGCGTGATTGAGCTCGGCAGGCGCTACTGCTCCGAGATGCTCAAGCTTATCGACAAGACGATTGACCCGGATGCCCCGCCGGTAAACCTGGTGGACCCGAGCCAGTCTACGGTTCCTGACGAACCGCCCGAAGAATATGGACCCTACACCGACCCGATCGAAATCCCGGGCAAGGTGCAGGCCGAAAACTACAACAAGGGTGGTGCGAATAAGGCCTATTACGACCTGAACAAGGGTAACGAGGGCGGCAAGCTCCGCAAGGACGACGTGGATATCTACCAGCCGAACATGGGCATTGTCGTGGGGTACTGCCAGAAGGGCGAGTGGCTCAAGTACACCGTGAACGTGGCTGCCGATGGTGAATACGAGATTTCTGCCAACGTGGCGGGTGAGAACGGAACCGGTAGCTTGACGCTTTATATGGACGACCAGCCTATCGGTACCGAGATGGCCAATACCGGGAAAGGCTTTGATGCGTTCGAAGTTGTAAGTGGTGGCAAGGCTTCGCTTAAGGCGGGCGAGCACGAACTGAAAATTGAAATAACCAACGACTGGATTGATATCGACTACGTGGAATTCAAGGCGGTGTCGGCTGGTACTGACGGTCTTGCGCTGCCCCTGAACTTGATGACCGAAGCCGAAAGCAGTTTTGCGATAATGGACCTGCAGGGGCGCGTGATCTCTGTCATAAAGGCTCGTAATATGCGCGAGGCGGTCGAAAAAATGAAGAATAATGTGATGTCCGACATTGCCCCGAAGGGTGTTTATTTTGTAGTTTCCAATCCAGGAACAAAAAACCAGAAGATGCAAAAGGTGGTACGGTATGAATAAAGGCGAACTCGTAATTGTCAAACAAATAGTCTTTTTTATGGCTATTGCCGTCACTCTCGGCTTCATCTACGGATAGACTTTCTCCTAATCACATATCGGGCCCCGGCAAACGCCGGGGCTTTTTTGCGCGCCCCTCCCTAGTCTCCTATTGACAAAATATCAATGGAAAACATATCGGAAGCATATAAAAAAGCCTTTTTAGAGGGTAATTTTAGGGTTATAAGGAGTTTCTGTATGGGATGTTTCAAACTTCTGGCTCGCGCAGCCCTCGCTGCTGCTGCTTTTACCGGCATTTCCTTTGCCGTTACGGTCAATAACCCGATTATGTACGTCGATAGCCCGGACCCCTCGATTGTCCGCGTTGACGACGCTTACTACATGGTGACGACGACCATGCACTTTGCGCCTGGCGTGCCCGTCTTCAAGAGCACGGATTTGGCCCAGTGGCGCACGGTGGGCTATGCCTACCAGACGCTCACCAACAACGACCAGCAGAACTTGAATGGCGGCAAGGACGCCTACGGTAAGGGCTCTTGGGCTTCGAGCATCCGTTACCACAAGGGATTTTTTTACGTGTTGACTCCGTCCTACACGACAGGCAAGACGCATTTGTACAAGACCGCCGATGTGGAAAGCGGCCAGTGGAGCGAAGTCCAGCTCCCGTTCTATCACGATCCGTCCCTCTTCTTCGATGACGACGGCACCGTTTGGGTGTTCTACGGCAGTGGCGACCAGATTAGCTACGTGCAGTTGAACGACGACGCAAGCGGTGTAAAGGCCGGCGGCAAGAGCGGCAAGCTCGGCGGTGTTAGCATCAACCAGGTGACCGGCACCAGCAACTACTACGTGCAGCAGGAAGGCTCGCACATGGAAAAGGTGAACGGCGAATACTACCTGTTCACGATTTCCTGGCCGGCGGGCAAGAGCCGTAGCGAAATCGTTTACCGTTCCAAGAGCCTGCTCTCCGGATTTAGCGGAAGGTATTTCCTCTCCGATAACGGTGTTGCGCAGGGTGGCATCTTTGATACTCCCGATGGCAAGTGGTATGCCCTCCTGTTCCGCGATTCCGGCCCGGTCGGCCGTATGTCGCACCTGGTCCCGATGGAATGGAAGGACGGCTGGCCGGTTCCGACCAGCGGAAGCAAGGCTCCCTCCACGATTGACCTGCCGGAATCCCCGCTCCCGGGCTATGGCATGGTCACCAGCGATGATTTTGAATCCAGCGAACTTGCTCTTGAATGGCAGTTCAACCACAATCCCGATAACAAGAACTGGAGTTTGTCTGCAAATCCGGGATTCTACCGCATTACTACGAGCCGCACCGATAGCCGCGTGGTGAATGCGAAGAACACCCTGACCCAGCGTTCCTTTGGCCCCAAGAGTTCTGGCCGTACGCTTGTCGACGGTACCGGCATGAAGGATGGCGATATGGCCGGCCTCGTTGCCCTGCAAGATGACAAGGGCTTTGTGGCGCTTGCTAAAGATGGCGGCAGCTACAAGGTGGTGATGTACACCGGAAACAAGGACGGAGAAAGCTTGAAGGATAGCAAGGCGATTTCGGGTTCCAAGGTTTACCTGCGTATCGATTTCGACCTGCCGATTGACCGCGGTACCGCATACTTCTATTACAGCACCGATGGCAATACCTGGACAAAGATTGGTAGCGACGTGAAACTCAATTACGACCTCCACATGTTCGTGGGCGTGCGTTGGGGCCTCTTCAACTTTGCAACCAAGCAGGCCGGTGGCTATGCGGACTTTGACTGGTTCAAGGTCGGTGTTGACGCGAATGATGAAATCTACCTCGATGGCGCAGGTTCTGAACCTGTCCCGCAGACTCCGTTCTGTGCCGCCGGTGAAAACTGTCCCGCCGTTGCTCTCCCGGGCAAGATCGAAGCCGAAAACTTCGATGTTCCGGGTAAGGGCAAGGATGGTACCTCTTACTATGATGGCGATTCCGAGAACCACGGCGATAGCGATTACCGCAAGGGCACCGGCGTTGACCTCTACGAGAAGGCGACTGGAATTATTGTGGGCTACAACAGCGAAGGTGACTGGCTCGAATACACCGTGAACGTGACGGAAGCGGGCGATTACACCATGTTTGCGGCTGTCGCTGCGGCAGGCAACACCTCGAGCTTCAAACTCTCTCTGGATGGCAAGGACATTACCGAAGAAATTGCGGTGCCTGCGGCAAGTTCCGGCGAAGAAAACTACGATGATTATAATAAGGTGCAGGCCAACGTGACGCTCCCTGCGGGCGAACACGTGCTCCGCTTTACGGTTGTAGGTTCTTGGCTCGATATTGACTACTTCACGTTCGTGAAGGGCAAGGATGCAACGGATCCGGAACCCATTGGAACGGACTTTGCAAAGACAGTCCGCTACAATGTGCAGGGCTCGCAGACCTATCGCGTGTTCAGTCTGAACGGCACGTTCGTTGGCGCGGTTGATGCAGTCAGCACATACGAGGCCCAGTCCAAGGTCCGCGCGATGGTTTCTGAACAGGGTGTTTACCTGATTAAAAACCGAAATGGCCTTACGCGCCGCGTGATGGTAACGAAGTAATTTCTTGAACAAATTGTCAATGCTTTATTTCCCCTGCGGCATCCCGCGGGGGACTGTTCGATATATCTTTAGATATGGTGTAGTATGTCTCTCAAAAAAGGAGAAGAGATGTTTGGAAAAAGATTTATCCCTGCGAAGGCGATTTCTGCTTTTGCATTGATTGCCGCGACTGTTTTCTCGGTTCCGGCGCTTGCAGATAACATAACGGTAGACGGCAAGAGCCGTAGCATGCTTGTGTATGCGCCTTCGGGCATCGAGAAGAACCGCCCGCTCATCATCCAGATGCACGGCATGAACCAGGATGCGCCCTACCAAAAGAACGCTGCGAAGTGGGAATCCATTGCCGATACCGCGCGCTTCGTGGTGGTGTTCCCCAATGGCGAAAACAAGGCCTGGGATATCTCCGGCAACAAGGACCTCAACTTTATCAAGGCCATTATCAACGAGATGTATAGCAAGTACGGTATCGACAAGAACCGCGTGTACGTTTCGGGCTTCTCGATGGGAGGCATGATGAGCTATCACGTGGCAAACAAGATGGGCGACCAGATTGCGGCCATCGCGCCTGTTTCGGGTGGCGGCGGTGTAAACTCGCCCAAGCGCGCCATGCCGATTATGCATACGCACGGTACCACCGACGACGTGGTGAACTACAACAGCACCGTGAATACCCTCAAGGGCTGGGTCAATGCGCAGAAGTGCTCCAGCAATTCGCAAAAGATCAAGCCGTATCCCTCGACTAAGCCGGGTTCTGCCGCATCGCTCGAAATCTGGAGCGGCTGCACCGATGGCGTCGAAGTTCGCCTGCTGACGATTGACGGCAAGGGCCACTGGTATTCCATGGACGAGGCCGTGAGCGTCAATACGAGCGTGGAAATCTGGAACTTCGTGAAGAACTATTCGCTCGATGGCTCAAGCATCACGCCTCCGCCCCCTGCGATTGTGGTGCCCACGAACCGCGACAGCATCTTTAACGGTGGCTTCGATTCCACCTCCGTGGCTTGGGACCTGCAGGTGCACGGTGACGCGCAGGCGACGGGCGAGGTCAAGAGCGGCAAGTACCAACTCGATATTTCTGCCATCGGTACCGAGAATTACCAGGTGCAGCTTATCCAGCACGACCTGCACCTTGAAAAGGGGCAGTGGTACGAAATCAGTTTTGACGCGAGCGCGGGGGCCTCCCGTACGCTCGAGGTGAACGTGGAACAGCACAACGACCCATGGGCATCTTACCTCAAGGAAAAGCAGAACTTTGAACTCGGCACCACCTCGAAGACATTTACGTTCAAGTTCCAGATGACGGCCGCGACCGATACGAACAGCCGCCTGAGCTTCAATGCGGGCGCCGCCACCGGCACGCTTACGCTCGACAACGTGAAAATCGCGAAGACGGAAGCCCCTGCCGATACGGGAACGACCGCCCTGCGCGGGGTGCAGTTTGTGCGCGAACAGCCGGCTGCGTATGCCGTGTTCGACTTGCGCGGCCACAGGCTCGGGACTATCGAAATGCACGATGCGACCGAGGCCGAAACACTCCTACGCGCGGGCTATACGAAGGGAGTCTATCTCCTACGCGGCCTGAAGGGTGAAAAATCGCTCCTGGTGCCCGTTTCCCGCTAAAAAACGCTGAAATCGCTGTCATTCTGGAGACCCCGAAGGGGGCGATAGAATCCATAGCGCGCCATTGACAAATAATCAATGGCGTCTTCCTTTTGAATGTGTATTTTATGCCTTTTGGGGAGTATTTTTAAATCAACAATTCAATTGTGGAGTGATGAAGATGTTTGGTTTAAAGAAATGCTCGCTCGGCGGGGCTTGTGCCCTTGCCTTTTTGGGTATGGCCTCTCAGGCCTTCGCGCATCCGGATAGCCTGGTGCTTACGCCACCGCTGGGGTGGAACAGCTGGAACGTGTTCCACGAAAACATCAACGAGAAGCAGATTCAAGAAATTGCCGATGCGATGGTCAATTCCGGCTTGAAGGACGCTGGCTACATTTACCTGAACCTCGACGACAACTGGATGGATACCAAGCGCGATGCCCAGGGCAACCTCCAGAACAACCCGAAGACTTTCCCGAGCGGCATGAAGGCTATTGCCGATTATGTGCATAGCAAGGGCCTGAAATTTGGTCTTTACGGCGATCGCGGTAAACGCACCTGCCACCATTACAACAGCAACTGGGATAGCCAAAGCGGTTCCAATGGTCACGAAGAACAGGATGCCAAGAAGCTCGCCGAATGGGGTGTGGACTACTGGAAGTACGACAACTGCGATTCCGATCCGAGAACCCAGGAAAAAGATTACACTGCCATGTCCAACGCACTCCGCAATTCCGGACGCGATATTGTGTTCAGCATTTGCATGTGGGAATACAAGGATTGGATGCCCAAGATTGCCAACCTCTGGCGCACCACTTTCGATATCGGTCCCGAATGGATTTCTACCTCCTGGTACCGCGGCGTCTACGAAATCATCGATGCGAACAACAAGTATTGGCAGATTGCAAAGCCCGGCCACTGGAATGACCCGGACATGCTCGAAGTGGGCAACAGGGGCCTCTCTTACGAGGAACAGCGCTCCCAGATGACGATGTGGTCCATCATGGCGGCTCCCATCATGATCAGTTCTGACGTGCGCAACATGAGTAGCGAAACGAAGGACCTGTACCTGAACAAGGACATGATTGCCATCAACCAGGATTCTCTTGGCGTTCAGGGCCATCGCGTCTCCGACAAGAATGGCAAGCAGATTTGGACCAAGCCCTTGAAGAATGGCGACATTGCCGTGGCGCTTCTCAACAACAATACATCTACCCAGACCGTTGAATGCAACTTTGCAGACATTGGCGTAGAAGGTGAAGTGGAAGTCCGCGATGCCTGGAAAAAGAAGGACTTGGGCCCGGTTTCTCACGTTTCTATCGAGCTTCCGGCTCACGGCTCGGCGCTCCTCCGATTGGTTCTCAAACCGGTTCCTCGTAAGCCGTTCAAGGGCGAGGCTCTCGCCATTCCGGGTAAAATCGAAGTGGAAGATTTCGACATTAACGGCGTAGGTCAGGGCAACACCACCTACAACGAAAACGATACCGAAAACCACGGCGATAGCGACTACCGTCCGGGTACCGGCGTGGACCTTTACAAGAAGGCGTCTGGCATCATCGTGGGCTACAACCAGGCGGGCGAATGGCTCGAATACACCGTGAAGGTTGCTAAGACGGGAACTTACACGATGAACGCTTCTGTGGCTTCTGCGAACAACACTTCTAGCTTCAAGCTCTCCATGGACGGCAAGGACATCACTGAAGAAATTGCCGTGCCTGCGGCAACTTCGGGTGAAGAAAACTACGACGAATACAATACGGTCGAAGCCAAGGTGGACTTGACCGAGGGCGAACACATCCTCCGCTTTACCGTTACCGGCGACTGGATGGATATCGACTGGATCAAGTTCAGCGAACCGGGAAGCACCGAACCGGGCACGGATGCAATCCGTCAGGTGATGCCTGCCATTCGTGGTGATGCCTCTGCGCCTCGCCTCGTCAAGAAGGGCAACACGCTCTTCATCGAGAAGAACGGCAATCGCTTCGACCTGACGGGTCACCGCCTCCGCTAAAAAATCTCCTCCTAACCCCCAAATACACCCCGCCAGTAATGGCGGGGCGTTTTTGCTATTACTTGACGATGGAAAAGGTGGACTTTGACGCGAAAAAGAAATATGACAATGCCAAAAGCTCCCGTGATCAATTCGCCAAAAGGGGAAATGACGATGCGGTACAGATGATTGAAGAAGAAATGCAGGCGTATGCCAAGCGGATGCCGCGCGAAAAAGCATTTGTCCGCTGTGTATGGAAAGGAAACTGACCTTATCGGCGAGCAAAAAGAATGATTCCTGTGCCCGAAATGGCTAAAAAAGGGCGTTTTTGACATTTTTTCAAAGGAAATTTCAGTATAGGTGCTCCTGGCGGTGGTGGAGAGATTATTTTATAAATGGGATGAATGTCTTTTCGAGAATGCGCCTATGTTGAACATCAACGAAATCAGTGATTACAGGGACCTGCTCAAGAATTACTATACCCAGCGCAAGCTGGAGATGCCGCTGTATTCCTACAAGATGATGGGTCAGAAGCTGGGGCTTGAGACGAGCCAGATCTTTCGCGTGTTGAACAAGGAACTTCACCTGCCGAACCATAGCATTCCCCTGGCGAAGGACCTGTTGGACCTGAAAGGGCGAAATGCCGAAATTTTTGAGATCCTGGTGGCGGCGGCCAAGGCGAAATCGCAGTCGAAGAAGGAAAAGCTCTATAAGATGGCGCTTTCGCTACAGGATGTGGACTTGCGCAAGTTCAGCGCGAGCGAATACCTGTTCTTGAGCAAGTGGTGGATTCCCGTGGTGCGTGCGCTGATCGAGATGAACGGAGGCCATGCCGAAGTTCCCCGCTTGGTCAAGCAGATTTCTCCCACCGTTTCTGAGGACCAGGTACGCGAGGCCATCGCGGTACTCAAGGACTTGAAACTGATTACGCCCTTGGCCCCGGAACGCTATGCGGCGACAACGGCAAACTTTACATCGGCGGGGTCAGCCACGAAGACCGCGGCCATCCGCAGTTACCAGAACCAGCTCCTGGCGCTCGCCCAGAATGCCCTGATAGCCGTGGAACCTGCAAAGCGGAATATTTCTTCGTTGCTGGTGGGCGTGGACGACGAGTGCTTTGATGACTTGAATGAAATGACCCTCGAATTCAGGCGCCAGGTGCAAAAGAGAGTTGCCGAAGTGAAGGAAGCCAGTCGCGCCATGCAATTCGTGTTCGCCTTTTATCCGGTTGCCGAGATTTCTAAGGAGCCCAGGGGCTCGCAGTCTAAAAAGGTGGGGGTGAAAAGATGAAAAGGCTGCTTTTACTCCTTGCTGTTTTCTTTGCGTTCTGGGCGTGTTCCAATGAAAAGGATATTGCCGGAATCAGTACCGTTGAAACGGAAAACGCCTTCTTGATTCAAGTTGTTCGTGAAGATTCGTTGCCGGCGGCAAACGTGGTGGCGCGTATGCGTTCCGCCGATTTTGTCCGGAGCGTAGATGCGGATTCTGCGAAGGCGGAATTTTTCAATGAATATGTGACGGATTCCTTGGGCTGTATCCGTATCGGTAGCCTTGCGGTCGATGTGGCGACCCTCGAAATTGTGGATAGGGGAGAAGGCCTGTTTAGGAAGATTTCTGCGGAAGATGTGCAGGACGGGGATTCCGTTCGTTTCGTCATGGAAAAGACGGGAAACCTGCGGGGAAAAGTGTATTTGCCCGAAGACGTCGATTACGCATGGGTTCAGGTGTATGGAACGGATCGCCTTGTAAAGACCGATAGCGAGGGCTTCTACGAGATGGATTCGCTTCCGCCATCCGAATACGGCCTGCGCGTCATTGTGGGCGATAGCGTTGTTGAACATTCGGCGAAAGTTGTTGCCGCCGAGGAGATTCGCGCGAATGTCTGCGCGTTTGAACCGGATTCTGTCAAGGTCCTGGACTTCGAATATGCGGATGCGCAGTTTGTTATCAAGGAACTCGGTATCAGCGATGCGGGCTACATGTCCGCTACGGATACGAGCGTGAAGGTAACCCCCGAAGTGGCGACTGTGCCCGAGACTCGCGAGGATATTGCGGAATTTATCGTGGAAGCCGGAGCGGGTCGCGAAGGGAACGCCATCCACTGGGAATCTTCGGCAAAGCACGGCAACTGGTCGTTCTATGGAATCTGGGTTTGCAAGGAGGAATCTCCGTGCGACCTGTCTGCTATTGATTCCATTGTCTTCTATGCCCGTGGAACCGGGGTCATCTCGATTGCCCTTGAAACCTTGGGAAGTTTGAACACAGAAGGAAAAACCTTGGCGTATGACACGCTTGCGACAGACGATGAATGGAAACGGGTCTGCATAAAACCGTCAAATTTTAAACCCCGCGATGACCTATATGGAAATCTCGGTTGGGATGTCATCAGCAAGGCGGTGACAACCATTTCGATTGCCGCCTACGACGATACGGAATTCTGGATAGATGACATAGTGCTTTATGGCGTAAAGCCTAGCGATTTTCGTCCCTGACTTCGTTTTTCCCGGTTTTACACCGGGAATTTTTTTACGCATTTTTGAAATTTTGTCAAAAGAAAAAGGATTGGAGGGGGTGAAATCCATAGGGTATGGATTTAATTTTTGATTGGTTGTCTGGATATAGGGAAAGGATGGTATAAGATGTTTGGTTTCAAGACGAGGCGGCTTGCCTTCATTACATTCGCTGCAATGTGCGGCTTCTTTACACAGGGCTTTTCACAAGACCTGCTTTACCCCGACATGTTCGCTCTGGGCGACGTGCAGCTGCTTGACGGTCCACTCAAGGAACGCCAGGACCTGAATGTGGAAACTCTCCTGAGCTACGATGTCGATAAGCTGATAGCCCCGTTCTACGAAGAGGCGGGAATGAAGCCGAAAGCGTCCAAGTTTTCGAACTGGGCGGGGCTTGACGGGCACGTGCTTGGACATTACTTGAGCGCCCTCGCGATGCACTATGCCGAAAGTGGCGACGAGCAGGTGAAGGAGCGTCTGGAATACATTTTGAGCGAACTCAAGACCATCCAGGACTATAATTCTAGGGATAACGATTTCAAGGGCTACATCAGCGGCGTGCCCAACGGCAAAAAGATGTGGCTCAGCATGAAGGGCGGGAATGCGGGCGCGCAGAACGGCTATTGGGTACCCTGGTACAACATCCACAAGCTCTATGCGGGCCTGCGTGATGCCTACATCTATGCAGGCTACGAACAGGCGAAGACGATGTTCCTGGCGCTTTGCGACTGGGGCCTTACCATTACGGGTGGGCTCAACGACTCCAAGATGGAATCGATGCTCGGTACGGAACACGGCGGCATGGCCGAGGTCTATGCCGACGCCTACGCGCTTACCAAGAATGCGAAGTACTTGAACGAAGCCAAGCGCTGGTCGCACAAGTGGCTTTTGAACGCGATGGCCGCAAATAACGACAACCTCACGAATGTGCATGCGAACACGCAGGTGCCGAAGGTGGTTGGTTTTGCCCGCGTTGCCGAACTCACGGGAGACCAGACTTATGTGAAGGGCTCCGAGTATTTTTGGGACCGCGTCGTGAACAGGCGTAGCATCGCGATTGGCGGCAATAGCATTTCGGAACATTTCCCGGCGCTTGACAACCACAAGAAGTATGTGGAAGAACGCGAAGGACCGGAATCCTGCAATACCTACAACATGCTCAAGTTGACAGAACGCCTGTTCAGCATGGATCACGATGCCAAGCAGGCGGATTTCTACGAACGCGCTCTATTCAATCATATCCTTTCGACTATTCACCCGAAACACGGCGGATACGTTTATTTTACGCCGGCACGTCCGCGCCATTACCGCGTCTACTCGAAGGTGAATGCTGCCATGTGGTGCTGCGTGGGCTCGGGCATGGAAAACCCGGCCAAGTACAGCCAGTTTATTTATACGAAAGACGCGGACAATCTCTACGTGAACTTGTTCTCGGCATCGCTTCTGAACTGGAAAGACAAGAAGGTGACCATCAAGCAGGAAACGGCATTCCCGAAGGGCGAAAGTGCGAAGTTTACCATTACGGGTAGCGGCAGCTTCGACATGAAAATTCGCCATCCGTATTGGGTGAAGGAAGACGCTTTCAAGGTGATTGTGAACGGCGATACCGTGGTCAAGAAATCCGACCCGTCGAGCTATGTGTCTGCGGGCAAATCCTGGAAATCCGGTGACGTAGTCGAGGTGCTGTTCCCGATGTACACGCATGTGGAAGACCTTCCGAATGTCTCTGACTACGTGGCTCTTTTGCATGGTCCGATTGTTCTCTCCGCAAAGACGGGGACGGCGAATCTGAACGGCCTTGTGGCCGATGACGGACGCTGGAGTCATATCGCATCGGGAGCGCTTGAATCTTTAGATCAGGCGCCCATGCTTGCGAGTAAAAAAGAAGACATCCCCTCGAAAGTGGAACCCGTGAAGGGAGAGCCGCTGCACTTCAAGGCGCCCTACCTGTTTGCTGCCAAGAAAGATGCAAACCTATTGCTGGAACCTTTCTACGAAGTGCACGATGCCCGCTATATGATGTACTGGATGGTGCTTACCGACCCCTCTGTTCTGGAGCGTTTGAAAAAGGAACAGGAAGAGGCTTTGGCGCTCGACGAGAAGACGGTCGACAAGGTGGCGCCTGGCGAGCAGCAGCCTGAAGTGGACCACAAGATGAAAATCGAGAATTCTACGTCGGGAACGGCTAACGGCGAGTTCTACCGCGATGCGGGCAAGTGCAGCGGTGGCGACGGCGGCCTGATTAGCTACGAGTTCGAAACCAACAGCGAGGATTCCCTAAGCCTGATGGTGCGCTACTGGGGCAACGAGGGCTGCACCCGCATATTCGATATCAATATCGACGACGAGAAACTCGTGACCGAGACGATTTCGAATCGCTGGAACAAGAACGAGTTCGTGAACGTGACTTACCCGATTCCGGACAATATGGTGAAGGGGAAGAAGATTGTGCGCGTCTCGTTTACGGCTAGTTCCGGCATGGTGGGCGGCATTTACGGCGTGCGACTGCTCCGCAACAAACCGAAGCCCGAACCGGTGTCTATTGCTGCGAAAAAATCTGTCCGCCCCGACCTGAAAGCGCGCGTGATGGGTGGAGAATTGCAGATTGCTTCCGGAACAGCGCTTTCTCAGGGATTTGCTGCAAGGATCTATTCGATGGATGGCCGTCTCGTAAAATCCGAGGCGCTCCCTGCAGGGCAGAGTACCTTCAGTATTGGCATCTCCGACATGAAAAGCGGCATGTATATCCTAAAAATCCAGCGTGACGGCTATAGCTACGCTTCTACGATTTTCCGGAAGGAAAAGTGAGGAAACCTCACTGCTTGATGATTACCTTGCGCAGGGTCGAACCTTCCTGCACGAGGTAGGCGCCGGGGGCTTTCATCGTGCTGATGAGACGGCCCTGTAAGTCGAAAATGAGCGCGGCGCTGCGGCCGGTGCGCAATGCGGGCGAATGGTCTTCGCGGGGCATGGCGATGGAGGCGGCACTTTCCGCGGTGCTGGAGGAACTCATCCCGTATTCGAAAGCACCCAAGTCAGGTGCTTCGCCCACAAACGGGAATCCGAGATCTTCGCCCTTGTCGATGGCGCGGCTCCCCTTCTTGAGTTTCAAGAAGCCCACGTCGGGCAAACTTCCGTCGGCGTTGCGCGGGCCCAAGATTCCCGCGATGGTCGAGAGGTCCTTGCCGGTCACGGTCATGCTCGGGTCGTCAAGACTTTCAAAATCGTCGACCGTCAGGTCGAGTTTCAGGTTCCAGGTGTTGTTCTCGCCGGCGGGGCATTCCACGTAATGGTCGATGTTCTGGCTCGGTATATACTCCCAGCACTCCCCGACTTGAGAATTCTTGTTCGGGAAGGCGATGTTGTTCTTGAGCACGTGCGCGTTGTCGCCGGTGAGGGGTGCCACCTCGGCAATGCGGTTCCCTTCGGAATCGAAGAGCGTCGATGCCATGGCAAATTCGCGGTCCTTGTTCATGTACGACGTGTTGTTGAGCCACTTGCTGCCCACACCGGTGTAATTCGCGTAAAAGCCCGTCGCCTTGTTTTTCCAGGCGGCGCAGAACTTGATGGTATGCCGCCCGCCGCCGAGGGTGCTTTCGCCCATCTTGATGCCGTGCCCGTTGCCGTTCTTCGGGTTACCTAGCCCGTAATCGCTGTAGCCGTTCCCCATGGCGTAGCAGTTCTCCAGCACCACGGGGAATTCCTGGTTGATGAAGTCGAAACCGTCGTCGCTGTTCCACCAGGCGCGGCATCCGATGAACTTCGTGGTATCGCCCTCGCCCGGCTTCTGGTAATGCGCGCCGAAGCCGTCGGCATTTTCGCCATCGCCCTGCCAGCCCAAGGGGTCGTAGTTGTCGTGTGCATCGCAATTCAAGAAGATGTGCCCGCCGCCATCCGGTGCGCCGTCGTTCGCGAAGAATCCGGGGCCCGCATTATGGTGGCTGTCCATATTTTCCAAAAAGATATGCTTGCTCGCATAGAGGAAAACGCCGGAATTGGAATTGTGCTTCATGGGCGTGTTACGGACATCAAAACCCTTCAAGTGCAGATACTTCGCCGAAATCACGATGGGCGACGTGTACATCGCTCCCTCGGGCGTGCCGTCGCTATGGTCCGTGCCTGCGGCCACGGGGAGGTTCGCACCGTCAAAAATCGGACGCTCGCCCGGGTAGGCCAGGTAATGGATGCGTTTATCGTCGCTCTCGCCACTTGCAGTAAGGACGATTGCCGCGGTCATCCTGTACCGCTCGAAAAAGACCGTATCGCGCAGGTCATAGATGCCACCGCGAATCCACACGGTATCGCCCGCGTGCACCACCTTGTTCGCCTTGTTGAGCGTCGCGAAGGGTTTGTCCTTTGTGCCCGCCGCACTGTCGCTTCCGTCGGTCGCCACATAATACACGGCACCGAACGCCTGAGCCGCCGCGAATGCGAGCGCGAATGCAAATGCGTAACTGTTCACTTTTTTCGAGCGCATGTTTCGCTTCCTTTTTTTGAGTCCGCCTGAACTCCGATGCGAATCCCTATGCATCTAAATATATACTATTCTACGGGCGTCTTCTGCTCTTTGCGATATGTCCGGTTAAAAATCGGAAAAATTTATCGCAACGGGTGTTGTCCTGCTTGTTTCGGCGTATCGTAATGACGATGTCTCGCTTGAATTCTGCATCGGTTATCCGGAGCAGGCGAATGCGGCGGTTGTTTACGTGCCCCCACGAGAACTCTGGCCAGAATCCCACGCCGATTCCGCCTGCGATTGCGTCTTTTACGGCAAGCGCATTGTCGCTTTCGAAAATGATGTGTGTCTTGAATCCGACGCGTTCGCAGTATTCGTTGCAGATATTTCGTAGTTGCTTTGAACCATAGAGCCCGATGAAGTTTGTCCCGGAGAGTTCACGCAGCGAGATGCTGTCGCGCTTGCGGTATTCGGCCGTGTTGGGGACGGCGAGGTATATTTTTTCGGTGCAGATGAAATTTTCCTCGTTTTGGTTTGCTTCTTTCGTGATGGCGGGGGCTTTTGCGTAGGTGCGTACGCAGATATCGTATAGGGTTGTCTCTTCGTTCTGCACGAGATTGAATCTCAGGTCGGGATTGCTTTTTTTGTAGAGGATCACGGCGTTGGTAACGAGTGTCGAAGCGGCGAGGACATTTAGATTTATGGTGAGGGCGTCTTCGTTCGCCAATGCGCGGAGCTGTGCGGGAAGCGCCTCGATGTCGTCGTAGAGGGGCTTGACTTTCCGGTAAAAGTATTCCCCTGCTTCGGTGAGCTTGATGTTTCTTCCTTGCGTCCTGAAAAGTTTCACGCCGATTTCGTCTTCGAGTTTGTGAAGGGCGTGGGTGAGTGCCGGTTGCACGATGCATAGTGTCTTTGCGCTCTGCGTCACGTGTTCGGTGCGTGCGACTTCCAGAAAGTAGCGGATGTGCGTAAGTTCCATAATTCGGTCCTTTGGAGGTCTTCTTGTCGATTCATCAAAAAATTTGATGAATTAAATATAAATAATCTATTAGACAATATGAATTGTCTATTCTAATTTTGAGCCCGAAAACAATAAAACCCGCCTTCGGGCGGTAACATCCGCCTCCATGCGGTAACAACATAAGGAGTTGTATCATGAAAAAACTGATTGCCGTCACAGCCATTGCATGCATCGCTATCGCCATGAGCGCCTGCCAGGACAATCGAGATTGCACCTATAGCGCAGACAGGCACACCCTCGCATGCCCCGAAAAGACCTATGCCACTATTGACAGGGGAGGAAAGACCTGGATGGCAGAAAACCTAGATGTCTATAGCCCAGACTCCAGCGTCTGCTACGACAACAATCACGACAACTGCGTGTCCATGGGCCGCCTTTACACCTGGAAGGCGGCTTCGGGGTCTGTATGCCCTGTTGGCTGGCGACTGCCGACTCAGCAGGAGTTCAAGGATGGATTTGGCGATGCGTCTGTGGATGATCTCAAGAAGGCGGATGTTTTCAACATGCAGTTCGCGGGCTTCGAATACTATGATGGCAAGTTCGCCGACAAGGACGCAAGTGCTAGCTTCTGGACGGCCGAAGCCTATGATGATTCCAGGGCATACATGGTGCGTGCTACCGATTCGGGTGTCGCCTACGAGCACTTCAACAAGAACATCTTTGCTTCTGTCCGCTGCGTAAAAAACTAATCTTCGCATAACAAACCATCAACCGCGAGTTCCCAATGACCTGGTTAATAGACCTATTTACAAAGCCTTCGGTAGGGCAGCAAGTTGTAGTAATCGCGTTTACCGCCGCTATCGGCCTCATGGTCGGAAAAATCAAGGTCAAGGGAATTAGCCTTGGCGGTGCGGGGGCGCTCTTTGTCGGTATCCTCCTCGGGCATCTCGGGCTCCGCGTAGAAGGAAACGTGCTCCATTTCATTCAGGAATTCGGCCTGATCCTGTTCGTCTACACCATCGGCATGCAGGTGGGGCCCGGGTTCATGGATTCCATCCGACGTCATGGTCTCGTGCTGAACGTGCTTTCGGTCGGAATTGTGCTGCTCGGCGTGCTTGTGACTCTTTGCCTCTACTTCTTTACCGGCATGCATGACAACGTCCCTGTGCTTATCGGGATGCTCTGCGGTGCCGTGACGAATACGCCGTCGCTCGGTGCTGCGAATTCTGCATTTGCTGCGGCCGGGGTGGATACCTCTCTTACGGGAATTGGTTACGCGGTTGCCTATCCCTTTGGCGTCATCGGCATCATCTTGGTGATGATTCTGATGCGCGTCATTTTCAGGCAGGACCCGAACAAGGCTGCCGAACGCTATACCGCCGATATCGCCGCGAATAGCAAGGAAATAGTATCGTGCAGCCTCACAGTCGATAACCAGAATTTGTTCGGAATACAGCTGAAGGAAATTCCGGACTTGATTTCGAGCGGCGTCGTGGTGACGCGCTTGCTGCGAGGCGAGAATATCTTTACCCCGAACGGGAAAACGGTGATAGAGCGTGGCGACAAGATGCATATTGTGGGAATGCCGGAAGCGGTCGCTGCCATGGAAAAGATTATCGGCCGGCGCCTTGAAACTCCCATCACCAAGTTCGCATCGGATCCGGCAAAACCGATTCAGGTGAAGACGATTCTCGTGACGAACAAGAAGGTTCTCGGGCGTACTATCGGTTCGCTTGCTCTTGCCGAACGCTACGGCGTGAATGTGAGCCGTGTGACCCGCGGGGGTATCAAATTTACGGGTCGCCTCGACTTGCGCATCAAGTTTGCAGATAAGTTAATGATTGTCGGTTCCGCCGAAGGTATCGAGGCTGTTGCGAAGGAACTGGGCAATTCTCTCACGGCGCTGGACCATCCCGAAATTTTACCGGCGTTCCTTGGAATATTCCTTGGCGTCATTGTCGGGAGCATCCCGCTTGCGATTCCGGGAATGCCTACGCCATTGAAACTCGGCCTTGCGGGTGGTCCGCTTGTTGTTGCAATCCTCCTGAGCCGCAAACGCAAGATTGGTCCCCTGAATTTCTTCATGGCGAACAGCGCGAACCTCATGCTCCGCGAATTTGGCCTGACTTTGTTCCTCAGCTGCGTGGGTCTCAATGCGGGTATCCGGTTCTTCGATGTGCTGTTGAACGGTGATGGCCTCTATTACATGGGGCTTGCTGCCCTTATCACGTTCCTTCCGCTCGCGGTAATGGCGTGCGTCGGGCATCTTGTGTTCAAGGTGAACTACCTTTCGCTCTGCGGTGTGCTTGCTGGAGCCACGACCGACCCCCCGGCACTTGCTTTCGCGAACAGCCAGGCGGACAGCGAGGCTGTAAATATCGGCTATGCGTCCGTCTATCCGTTGACCATGCTGTTGCGCATTCTAAGCGGTCAGGTGCTTGCGATTCTGCTCCTCGCCGCTTGATAAGACCTTATTTCGACCCGTTTCGCAAGGGACGGGTTTCCTTGTTTACGATAATTGTGTATTTTTCACGAAAAAGGCGCTGCACCGCGAGGTGCGGTTTTTGAGGTATATATGCAAAAACTAGTTATCGTGACTTTTGTGCTTCGTGCGCTTGGATTTGTGCTCGTTCTCCTGAGCCTGTTCGGGCACGACCTGATTCTGAACGTATTCCCCGGTCTTGAGGGAATGTCCATCAACCCGATCTTCTATTCGGGTATCGGTGTGTATTTTGTGGGTGCGCTGATTTACTTCTTTGTGAACAAGAAGCGCCGTGCCGACCGTCGCCGCGAAGAAATCGCGGAAGCCGAACAGCGGGCCTTCCAGAGTTCCGCCAGAGGACAGGACCAGGACGGTGGTCAGGACGCATAGGTGAATTATGGGTGATTTGATGATACAGATAGAACATTTGCACAAGACCTACCGCAGCGGGTTCTTGATGAAACCGAAGCCTGCGCTCAAGGACGTGAGCTTCAGCGTGGAACCTGGCCAGGTCTACGGCTTTATCGGGCCGAACGGGGCCGGCAAGTCCACGACCATCAAGGTGCTGACGGGTCTTTTGAATTTCGATTCGGGCAAAGTGCTCGTGAACGGAATCAGCCCCCGCGATGTGAAGAGCCGCCGCTTTATCGGCTATTCTCCGGAGCAGCCCTATTTTTATGATTACCTCACGGGCCGCGAACTCTTGCGCTTTTACGGAACGCTCGTCGGACTCGATGGCGCAGAACTTGACAAGCGCATCGCCTGGGCGCTCGACCTCTTGCACGCGAACAAGGACTGGATTGATCGCCGCCTGCGTTCTTACTCCAAGGGCATGATGCAGCGCGTGGGCATTGCACAGGCGATTCTCGGCAAGCCGAAACTCTTGATTCTCGACGAGCCGATGAGCGGGCTCGACCCGATGGGCCGCCGCGACGTGCGCGAGGCCATACAGCAGCTGAACCGTGACGGGGTGACCATTTTCTATTCGAGCCACCTGCTGAGCGACGTGGAAAGCATTAGCCACAAGGTCGCGATGATCGTGGATGGCAAGATTGTGCGCGAAGGTACGGTCGACGAGATTACCGAGTCGTGCGGGGTGGAATACCACGTGCGCACCCGTAAGGCGATTCTCGAGAGCGACCTGCCGCAGGGAGTCTCGCTTACGGGACACCCCGAAGAATTTGTGTGCGAAGACGATAGCGCCCGCGACCGCCTGCTTGCCTTCTGCCTTGCGAACGGGATTGCGGTCGAAAAGATGGACCACAAGCGTCCGAGCCTCGAAGACATTTTGACGGAGGAAATTGCCCGTGCAGACGCTTAAGCATATTGCAATCATTGCGCACAATACGTTCCGCGAATCCATACGCGACAAGATCCTTTACAACATCGTGTTCCTCGCGATTGCGCTTACGCTTTTCAGTATCGTGCTCGGTGAATGGTCGGTGTTCGACCGCGCCTACGTGATCAAGTCCACGACGCTTTCGGTGATGAGCCTTTCGGGCCTCCTGATTTCGATATTCGTGGGCATCAGCCTCGTGCAAAAGGAAATCCAGCGGCGCACGGTGCTCACGCTGCTTTCGAAGCCGATTAGCCGCGTGACGTTTATCGTGGGCAAGTACTTCGGTCTTCTGGCGGTGGTGGCGGTTCATCTCACTTTGCTGACCGTTATCTACTATGTGATGCTGTTCCTCACGAACGCGGAGCCCACAGCAAGCCTGCTCCTTGCCATCTACCTCATCTTCTGCGAGATGGCGGTGGTGATCGCAGTGGCGCTCCTGTTCAGTAGCTTCAGCAGTACGGTACTTTCGGCGCTCTTTACGCTTGGCGTGTATTTCGCAGGCCACTTGAGCAACCAGCTCCTGGAACAGGTGCGCTTTGCGAGCCGCATGGGCGAGATGGGAGATGCCTCGACGGCGCTCTTCGAAAAGGCGGCTGTCGTGATTCACGCGGTTTTCCCGGGACTCTATCGTTACAACGTGACGAGTTACGTGGTGCATGGGCTTGCACTCCCGGATCTGTATTTGTTCTGGAACACTGTATATGCGGTTGGCTATGTGGGGCTGTTCCTCGCAATCGCTAGCTGGTGGTTCAGCCGGAGGGATTTCTTATGAGAAACCAGTATATGGCAAAGGTCCTCGTTCACAACAAGGTGGTGACGCAGGAACAGGTTGATGCTCATTGGGCCGAAGCGAACGACCAGGTCGATATCGGCCAGGTGCTCGTGAATGCGGGGCTCTTGCAACAGGCGATGTATGAGAAGGTCCTTGCTTTCGTGAAGAACCTGGAAGCAAAAAATGCGGCTGCGGCTCCGGCAAAACCCACGCACGCTGCACCTGCGGCTCCCGTACCTCCGGTGAAACCTGCGGCGTCGGCTGTCGCGAAACCGGCTGCTCCTGTCGCTCCGGAATCTGCTCCAGAAGAGCCCGCCCTGCAGATCGAGGGCAATAATATCTACGGCGAATCGTCTTCTTCGAATATGGTGGTCGAGAAGGTATCGGGCCTCGAATCGACGAGTATCTCGAACATCGGAATCTTGACAGAAGCCGAGGCTATGGCGGCTGAGGGCGAAGATGGAGAGCTGCCGTCGCGCTTTGCGGTTGTTTCAGGCGAAGGAAGCGAAGTGTCGGCGCCCGAGACTCTGCTTACAACGATGAGCCTCAAGAAGGTGATGGCGTATGCGCGCAAGTTCGGCGCCACGGACATTTTCCTCTTCGCGGGCCGTCAGGTGATGATGCGCCAGTCCGGTTCGTTGTTCCCGGTGACGGAACAGTCGCTCGACAAGACGCGCGTGACGGAGTTCCTTACGGAGGCTTCCTCCGGTTTCGCCGATGGGTACCAGGTGGTTGCCGGCAAGAATTTTAGCAAGACGTTCGGTCTTCCGGGCGTTGGCCGTGGCAGGATTTCGGTTACGTGGGATGATGTGAATCCGAGCGTGTCCATCCGCGTAATCCAGAACGAAGCGGTGTCGTTCGATAATTTGTTCCTTCCGCAGTTCTGCCAGTCTTTTGCTGACTTGCCGAGTGGTCTGGTCCTGATTGCGGGGCCTTCGACAAGTGGGCGGTCTACGACGATTGCGACTTTTGCCGAGATGATTGCGGAAAGGCGCCCGTGCTATATCCATACGGTAGAACGCCCCATAGAACGCCTGCTCAAGAATCCGAACGGAGCACTTGCTCAGAAGGAAGTCGGTCTCCATGTGAAGACGGGCGTCGCGGGTATTGAGCTTGCTCTTCGCGATGGTGCGGATGTCATCTGTTTTGACCATCTGGAATCGATGGAGGAGCTGGATCTGCTTCTTCAGGCAGCCAACGCGGGCGTACTCGTGTTTGCGGTAACGGGCGGAAACAACATTCACGCCCTGCTATCCAAGCTGCTCGTCTCTGTCCCTGAATCGCGGAGGAATTCCTTTGCCTGCACGCTTGCCGACCAGCTGAAGGGAGTTATCGTGCAACATTTGGTGCCGGTGGTGCAAAATCAGGGACTCGTGCTTGCGTGCGAGGCGATGCGTGTCACGTCTACGGTGGCGAACATGATCCGCAAGGGAGACCTTTCTCAGCTGGCGCAGGCGATTAGCAGCCAAAAGGACCAGGGTATTACGCTCGATGATTCTTTGCAGATGTGTGTAGAATCGGGCTATATCGATGGCGCAGAGGCATGGAAGCGTGCCTACGATAGCCGCCGTTTTGCGGCGTATAAGCCGGCTTAAGGAGATTGTGTTATGGCTACAGAAATCGAACCGATTTTAGATTATGTTGTCAACATTGGCGCAAGTGAGCTGATTGTGACAGAAGGTGCCGCTCCCGCTGTTCGCCTTGCTGGCAAGGTGGGCGTTGTTCCCGATGCTCCCGAGGTGGAATTCGGTTCTCTTCGCGAGTTCCTGGGCGCAATGGAAGGCGATACGGGTTTCATGGTTTGCGGCCCGTGGGCTGGATGCAAGTGGCGCGTCCGGTTTTTCCGTGCGGCCCTCGGAAACGCAGCCGTGTTTCGCCCGCTGATTGCGGAATGTCCGTCTTTTGATTCCTTGGGCGCCCCGCAGTCTGCCTCGAGCCTTTTGGCGCTAAGTTCGGGATTGGTCGTGTTTGCAGGGCCGGCATGCTCGGGCAAGACGACGACCGCGACGGCCTATGTGAGCTCTCTTTGCGAGTCCCGGGTGTTGCGTGCAAGCCTTCTGAATGGCTTCGAAGAAATTCCCGTGAATATGGGCGGTAGCCTTGTCCTGCGTGATTCCTCGGGCTCGGTGGCCGACCGTATTTCGCAGGCGCTCCGCAGTGGTTGCGATCTTATATGGCTTGGCGATTTCAGCGGCGAAAACCTGTTGCCGATGTTGCGTGCCGCAGAAGCGGGTGCGCTTGTCGTGTGCAACGTGACAGCGGGCAATTCTGCCGGAGTGATGGATGCCCTACTTTCGATGGTCCCCTCCACGGAGCGTGACCTTTGCCGCACGATGCTTGCCGCCTATCTCAAGGCAATTGTTGTACAACGGCTGCTTCCCGGTGCTTCCGATGGAACTCCGGTGTCTGCCTGGGAAGTGTTGTTCAATACGCAGAAGGTTGCTACGCTTATCCGTAGCGGCGAATTTTTCAAGCTTTCATCGATTATCGCCGCTTCGGGTTCGGAGGGGATGCTTCTGATGGATGATTGCTTGGCCGAACTTGTGAAGGCGGGGTACATTGCCCGCGATGTCGCGGAGAGGTATGTCTCTAACGTCGCGCTTCTCGGCTAGGTTGTTTAGAACCGTTTGCACGGCGGCCCTTGCCGCTTTTTCGCTGCTGCCCGCCCAAGCTACGGATTCCACGCAGGCTCTGGTTGCTGATACACTGTCAGGGCAGTTGCCGGAATCGCCCGGGAATGTCGATTCGCTCGCGGATGCCGCTGCGACCCTTGAAGCCCTGAGCACGGTTCCCGATTCGGTTCAAAATCGGAATCCCGAGCCGGAAAAGGATTCCGCGGTTTCCTCTCGCCAGATAAAGTCCGTTCTTTATTTGGGAGGCGGGGAGAATTCTCCGTGGTTCCACCTCGGCGTGCTTTATGCGGTTGAAGCTTATTCTGTGCCTGTAGATTCCGTTGTAGGGACTTCGTGGGGAGCCTTTGTCGGATACCTCTGGACGAAGGGCGTCTCGCTGGATGACATCCAGCGGATTTTGCGCGACGAGGATTTCTCGAGAATACTTTCTTCTAAAGAGGGTTTTGCCGGGGAGCCCCGCTACAGGCTTCCTGTTTCGGAGTCCGGCATGCCGGCTCTTCGCGAACGGTTTTCGTTCTATGTCGATTCCTCGGGAAATGTTCACAGGCGACAGAAATTGCTTGTCCCCGATTCGGGTAACGTGCAGTCGTCTCTTTCCTATCTCCGCCTTCAGGAATCGATTTTGCGCCATAGCGGAAAATACAGAATCCCGTTTTCCGTTTTGGGTTGTGACGGCTCGCTCGGAAGTTCGTTCAAGGAAGTCATGGGGAGCTTGCCTGTGAAGGGAAGCGAAATGCCGGGAGACTTTTGCCCTTACCTTGCGCTCCCTGCGGAAGATTCTCCCGACGAAATGGCGATTATTGCGGTTGCGGCCCCTCTCCGCGGAGAACTTCGTGTCTCGGGACCGCAGAAGGCGATTGCGTTGAATACTCTAAAAAATCTTGGGTCGCAGCCCGGAATCGTAGTGCGTCCGCATACGGTGTCGGATACTTCGCGCAACGGCTGGATCCAGGCGGGATTCTCTGCGCTCGAATCGAAACTCTCTCAGATGGCTCACATCGGCATGCGCCGAGGCGACTACGGTTCGGCTCACGTGGCGTCCATTCCGTGGTTCAAGTTCAAACCCTCGTTCGATAGCCTGTCCGCCGAGACGCATTCCCCCGTGAAATCCTACTGGAGCGAAAGCGATACGGGAATTGTCGCTCCGAGAAATTTTGCATACAGCCTTTTGCGGTTCCCTGCGATTGATTCCGTGGCTTTCGACATGCAGCTTGATGGGGATGTCCTAGTGGATGCCGAAATCAGGCCGACTTTCGATGTGGCTGTTGGCGGGTTCGGGTCGAATGTCATCGGTCCGAATGCCTATGCCGAAATCGATTTTTATCATGTGGATCAGATGGAAATCCAACTGATGTTTTCCGGTTTTTGGGGCGGAACCTCCTATGGCTTTGCCCCGAAGGCTCAAATCGGCCGGCTCTGGAGTTTGGATTGGGGAATGGAAGTCGGGTATACCTGGCAGAAACTCCAGCCGTTAAAAACCTTTGCCGAAGACGTTCCCGGATATTACAGGATCCGTTCCGAAAAGAAGAGCGATATCTTTGCATCCATGTTCTACAGGTTTGACAAGCACCAGAAGGTTTCTGCGGATTTCCTTTTTGCGGATCGCGTCTACGAACTTGAACGCCGCTACTATCCGGGCGGGGAATTCGAGATGTATCCTGCGTCGCAGAAACTGCGCTATGAATATGTCTCGGGCGATGGACGGGTCTGGTTCTCGGAAAACGGCTTTGCCTTCCATGGCGATATTGGCCTTACGTCCATCGGCTACGACTTCGGATTCGACGAGATTATCCCGACATTCATCACTTCGTATTTCGATGCGCAGTATGCCATTTCGCCCAAGCCCTTCGTGACATTGAATGCGCTTGCCGCCTTCGCGATGAACAAGTACCATAAGCATGGTTACGGTTACGTATATCCGGAATCCTTCGAAATTGAACCCCTCGACAACTGTATCCGCCCCCGCATCGCGGCGACGCCCTGGAGCATGGAATGGATTAATCCGGATTTGGTGTCGCACCATTATGGGTTGGTTCGCCTGCAGGGAGGCTTGCATTACAGGGGCTCCGGACTCTGGCTTAATTTTGCCTATGTCCATGATTTCGAGGAAAATCCGACCGCGACTTTCGGAAAGCACAGGTTCGTCTTTGAACCGGCCCTGCGCTTGGCCTACAAGTCCGTTAAGATTTATGCAGGAATGTCTCGTGTCGTGGATAGCGAAACCTTCGGCGATCTCGCGGATTTCGACAACTATAGCTACTTTATCCGAATCGGCGAATACGACCTGTTCTAGGATTTAGATTCCGCCGTTCTATTCGCCGCGGTTCTTTGCCGCCACGTCCTTGTACTTGTTGTGTTCGGAGAGCGTCTTGCTGAAGAAGTGCGTCATGCTCCCGTCATCCTTTGCGACAAAGTAAAGAGCCTCGGTCTTGTCGGGGTGTAGTGTCGCCTGTATCGCCTTGCGCCCGGGGTTCGATATCGGGCCCGGCATGAGCCCCTTGAACTTGCGGGTGTTGTACGGGCTGTCGCTGTTGAGCTGGCTCTTGTAGATGGGCCCGGTCAGGTTCCTGAAGATGAACCGCACCGTCGGGTCTGCCCCGAGCGGCATGCCAATCCTCAGTCGGTTGTGGAATACTCCGGCGATAAGCGGGCGCTCATCGGGAATGCCCGTCTCCTCCTCGACTACGCTTGCCAGTGTAAGCACCTTGTGCCAGCTGCCGAGCGTCTTCCACATGGAACTAGCCGAGTCGGGCATGAACTGGTCGCGCACCTTCAGGTTCGCTGCCACCATCTGCTTGAGTATCGTCTCCTCGTCCGCGTCGATGGGGAAGGGGTAGGTGTCCGGGAGCAGGTAGCCTTCCAGCGAGTTCGCATCGACTCCGAGGCTTCGGGCGAACTTCGGGTCCTGGACGAGTTCGTTCCAGCGTTTTTCGTTCAGGTCCGGGAACGCCTTCTTGAGATAGGCGGGGATCTCCCACGAGGCCCGACCTTCGGGTATGGTCACCCGGCGTACCGCGGTCTTGCCGCTCCCGATGATGCCTGCAATTTCGTCGAGGGTCTGGTGCGGGGGTATCTCGAACCAGCCGGCCTTCGGGGAGGGCGGGTTAAGCTTGCACCAGACCTTGTAGGCCAGTTCGTCGTCCCAGATTCCCTTCTCGCGGAGGATGCCGAAAACGTGCCCGGCGGAACTCCCCTTGGGTATATTTATGAGCACGGTTTCGCCGTTTTTGGAGGTCTCGGCCAGCCGATTTTTCATCTGGAAGGCGAAAAAGGCACAGGCGAGGGCTAAAAAAACGCAAAAAATGGCAAAAATCTTCTTCATGATGTAAAAATTTAAAAGAAATTGTGACCAATTGCAAAAATAAAAGGTATATTCCTTATGCATTGTTGAATATTTTACCTTGTTTTTGAGGAACGATATGAAAAAGCTTTTCGTAATGGCACTTGGTTTGATGGTCGCTGCAGCCTTCGCTGCTCCCAATAAGGTCAAATCCAAGCTCGGTGATATTGAACTCACCAAGGAAAAGGGTGGTGGAAACGTAGTCTGCACTGCCGGGTTCAATGACGAACTTACCATCGTCAAGGACGGCGATACCGATGTCCTGGTCAAGGGTAGCTGCGGCCAGGGCTGGGTGCCCAAGTCCAAGGTCGAATACGTTGCAGCTCTCGCCGGCGACAAGTCCATGAAACTCGATGGCGTGGACGTGGTGGGCTGGCTCGATAACCCGAGCGCCGTGTTCGTGTTGGAAAACGACGACATGGACTTTGACGGTGTGAACATCGACCGTGACTTCAAGGAATACCTGCAGCACACGATGGACCGCGAAACCATGGAAATGCACAACAACGAAAACTAATCGTTGCAGCGTTTCGAACGGATTTACGCCCCGCATTAAGCGGGGTTTTTTGTTTCTGTTGGCAGGGACGCGTTTACTGAGGTAAACGGCAATGTTTGCGCTGTGTTTTTTGTCACGTGGATTTTGGGGCTGCAGAATCTAAATTTAGGGTGGGGTGGAGAAACCAGAAAAAAGGATGTGTGGTATGAAAAAAATCGCTTTGCTGATGGTCGCCTTGTTGGCGGGATTATCCTTCGGACGCATTGGTCCTGTGAGCCAGTATGGGCAACTCCAGGCAGGCAAGGTTGGCAATGGCCCGGGCCGGATTTACGGTTCCTGCAAGGGCGTCACTAGCGGTAATGAAGTTGTTGTGCAGGGCATGAGCCTTTTCTGGAGCATCTCGAGCGACGTGGGTTCGCCTTTTTGGACATCCGAAATCGTGTCTGGGCTTGTGCAGAAGCAGAACATCCAGGTTATCCGTGCGCCGATGGGTGTGGATGAAAGCTGGGGCTCTGGCAACTATTTCTCAAATGAAAGCCACTACCAGGGCCTGATGAACACGGTGGTGCAGGCCGCCATCGATAACGACATCTATGTGATTATCGACTACCATAGCCACAAGGCGAACGAGAATACGGGTAACGCGAAGAAGTTCTTCGGCTATATGGCGTCGACGTGGGGCAAGTACGATAACGTCATCTTTGAAATTTTCAACGAGCCGACGTCGCAGTCCTGGGGAACCATCAAGCAGTATGCCGAAGCGGTAATCGACACTATCCGCATGTACTCCGACAACCTTATTGTCGTCGGCAACCGCAGCTATGACCAGTATCCGAACGAGGCCGCGAGCAGCCCGATTAACGACAAGAATGTGGCCTACACGTTCCACTTCTACGCGGGTATCGATGAGGCTGGCCAGCATGAGACCAATCGCGAAGGCGCAAATGCCGTATCGGCGATGAATAGCGGCCTTTCCGTGTTCGTGACGGAATGGGGCAACTCTGGTCCGGGCGGCAATGGGACGATGTACAGCAATCGCAGCAGCGACTGGTACAAGTGGATGAGGGATAACAAACTTTCAGGTGCGAATTGGTCTGTTTCGAACAAGAACGAGGTTGCATCGTACTTTAGCGGGAGTGCGTGGAACTATTCGACAAGTGGCAAGTGGGTGAACGATTCGATTTTTGCATTCCTTCCCAAATCCTATGCCGCCTGTTCTACGTCGCCGACCTCCAGCAGCTCCATTGCCAGTTCTTCCAGCTCGCTGCCTGCGGGCTACACCGACTACATCGACGACCTGGAAGACGGTGACGGCTTTGCTTTTACCGGTGGCGAATGGTACGCCTATACCGATGCAGGCGATAAGGGAGCATCGACGATTTCCAATGGCCTCGGCAGGAACGACGGCTACAATGTGGTCTTCTCGGGCTCTACGGCAGGCAATTCTACCAAGTACGTGGCGGGAGTGACCGGCGTGAAGCTTTCGCAGGGCGACAACCCATACGACCCGTATGTGGCGCTCGGCGTGGCCCTGAACGAATCGCAGACCGCCTACGACCTTTCGGCCTGTAACGAAATCAGCTACAGGTACAAGGGTGCCGCGCACAACTTTAAGGCCGAAGATACCGACGTGACGGATTACGGCTACCACCAGATAACAAAGGCCGCATCGGGCTCATGGACGACGGTAACGATTCCCTGGAACATGCTGTCGCAGGAAGCCTGGGCCAAGCCGGTGACGCTTTCCAAGAAGCGTGTCGCCAAGTTCACCTGGGAGATCAAGGGTACGCAGCCGAGCATGAACTACCTGTATGTCGATGACGTGCGCTGCTCCGGTTTGGCGTTTAAGCCTGTACCGTCTCCGACATCCAGCAGTTCTTCCGTGATGAGCAGCTCGAGCGTAGCTTCTTCTTCCAGCATGTCCTCGAGTTCCTCCAAGGTCCAGATGGTGCTCCAGCTTACGAGCGGGAAAGCAGACCAGACGGTGACTGCGGGCTATTCCATCGAGTCTATCGTCTACGGCATCAAGAATGTCACGAATATCAGCGTTGCCGGGCTTCCCGCCGGATTGAACGGCGTGGTAAGCAAGAGCAATACGACCTTCACGATTTGGGGAACGGTCGCCGATTCTTTGAGCGACAAGGAATACTCTTATACGGTTACCGCGGTGGGAGCCGACTCGACTGCGACCGCTACGGGCAAGATAACCGTGAAGCACAAGCCGGTAACGACGACGGTTTCTGTGACGAACAACTCGACGCAGACGGTGACCGCTGGTGATTCTATCAAGCCTATCGTGCTCAGCTATGCCAATATGGATTCAGCAAAGGTGACGGGGATTCCGCAGGGAACATTCTCGATGCTTCAGGACAAGAGCGCGAAAACGCTGACGATTGCCGGCGCTGTGGACGAAAGTCTTTCCGATAAGGAATACACGGCAACGGTGACGGTGTACGGTCCGGACAACAATGCGACTGCCTCCGCGAAGATTACGGTGAAGCATAAGCCGTTGGTGACCTTGATCGAGCTTGTTAGCGGGAATTCTACGCAGACGGTGACTGCGGGCGATGCCATCGAACCGATTGTCTACAGGTACGAGAATATGAAACAGATTACTTTGTCGGGAATACCTGCTGGCCTAAAAGGAACGAAGGATGACAATGCGAAGACGTATACGATTTCGGGTATTGTAGCCGATTCGTTGACCGACTATGTGTATGACTATACGATAGCGGTGACCGGTCTCGACAACAATACTTCTGCAACGGGCAAGATTACGGTAGTAGGACGGTCTTCCAGCTCTATCGCATCTTCTAGCAGTGAGGAAAGCTCGAGTTCCGCTGAATCGTCGTCTAGCATCGAAAGCTGCTCTTCTGAAGAAAGCAGTTCAAGTGTCGCTTCGTCCAGTTCGTCGATTGAATCGAGCAGTAGCGAAGCGTCTTCTTCGGGCGTAGAAATTGAGTCCAGCAGTTCGGAAGAATCGTCTTCCAGTTCTGCCGAATCTTCTTCGAGCGATGCGAACCAGGTTGTTGTGACGGGTAGCCTGAAGCAGACTGTTGCTCGCGGCGAAGCGTTTGAAACCATCACGTTCAGCAATGTGCGGTCGTTCAATCGCGATACATGGAATATCTGGTTCTTTAATTTCAAGGAATCTGGTGAAGTGGTGACCGTTGAAGGCACCGTGCACGAGGGCTTCCCGGTAGGTACGGCTGTAGAAACCGTGACGGTTAACGGGCAGAAGTACGAGATTACGTTTGTCGTGACTGCCCCCGAAAGCAGTTCCTCCGTGACGAGCAGCTCAAGCTCGGCGCTTTCTTCTTCCAGCGAGTCTCCGGTTTCGTCCTCGAGTGAAAATCCTTTGACATCCTCGAGTGCCGAGCCTGAATCCTCTTCCAGCGAAGGCACGACAGTCGCCATGTCGCGCGTATCAAACCCGCTTTCAATGGCTGTTGCCGGCCGTACGCTTCATGTCTCGGGCGCAAGCGACATGTCGGTAGAAGTATTCGACATGCAGGGCTCTCCGGTGGCGACCTTCGCGCATGTGAAGGGCTCTGTGAATCTCGAAATGCTCCGTCAAGGCAGCTTCGTCGTACGTCTCCGCGCGGGCTCCAGCACGCTGGTCCGCCGCATTGTGGTGAAGTAACAAGGAAAATATTGCACCGATAGCTGCCCACGCAAATAATCCACGTAGTAGGGAAGGCAAAGCCTTCCCTTGTTTTTACGCCTTCTTATAAAATGCGTAAATTTGCATATTTGCATAGATTTCCTATAGAATTTTTCTATATTTGTCGCCATGAAGTTTTCTAAAGGCGTCCAGGACGGCCTTCCGATAGGCCTCGGGTACTTCGCGGTGTCGTTCTCGTTCGGCATCGCAGGCTCCAAGCTTTTGAGCTGGCCGCTGGTCACGTTCATCTCGATGACGAACCTCACCTCGGCGGGCCAGTTTGCGGGTCTCCAGATTATGGCCGATGCCGCGGGCACGTTCATCGAGATGGCGATTGCGACTTTCTTTATCAACCTGCGCTACAGCCTGATGGCGATTTCCCTGTCGCAGAAGGTGGCTCCCAGCTTCGGTACGGGCAAGCGCCTGCTGTTGGCAACGGGCATTACGGACGAAATCTACGCGCTTGCGGTAAGCCAGACGGAACCTGTGACGGCGCGGTATTTTGCGGGCCTCATGGTGCTCCCCTACATCGGGTGGTCCTCGGGTACGCTCTGCGGGGCGGTCTGTGGCGAGATCCTCCCTGCGGTAGTGACGAACGCCCTCGGGGTGGCGCTGTACGGCATGTTTGTCGCAATCGTGGTCCCGCAGATGAAGGCGCATCGACCCACGCTTATCGCCGTCCTGATTGCAATTGCCTGCAGTTGCGCGTTCAGGTACGTGCCTGCGCTCAGTGGCGTGACTGTCGGGTTCGCGATTATTATCTGCGCGCTGATCGCCTCGCTCCTCGGTGCAGCCTTCTTCCCGGTAAAGGACGATGACGATTCGACCGATGACCAAAATGTTGCGCAACCTTCCGGCGCGCAACCCGCGGGGGAATGCGGACAAAGTAAGGAGAGCGCATGAACCTGAGGGATTACTGCTTCTTCCTGCTCGTGATGGCGGGTGTCACCTACCTATTGCGTGCTGTCCCGTTCGTTCTCCTGAAGGGGAAAATCAAGAGCCGCTTCTGGCGTTCCTTCCTCGCGTACGTTCCATACACGGTGCTTGCCGCGATGACGGTACCTGCCATCTTCTATTCCACGAACAGTGTGCTTTCGGGAGCGTGCGCGCTCGTTGCCGCAGTCATCGCGTCGCTTCTCGGGCGCGGCCTCGTGGGGGTTGCCGTTGTCGCCTGCGTTACGGTGCTCGGTGTCGACGGCATCATGCTGTTGCTATAAACTATAAACGACAAACGAATTGCAAATAAAAAAAAGCGCCCTGTGCGGAGCGCTTTAATACCCATGTCCGGAATCGAACCGGAATAACCTCCTTCGGAGGGAGGGACACTATCCATTGTGATACACGGGCCCGGCCAATGTAATTCCGCAGTGCGCGGAATCCATCCGGTATTGTGCCTGCAAATATAGTAATTATTCAGTCCAGAATTTTGACAATCAGCTCGTGCGGTTCTGCGTCCACTACCAGCGCGTCGTGGAATTCGCCCACGTCGGCGTCGCCCTCGAGCACCTTCACGATGTCGTCGTTCTCCATCGAGTTGCCTTCGGTGCGCCCGTAAAAATGGTATTCGCTTTCTTCCGCCACCTGGTCGATGATGATGCGTACCTTTTTCCCAATCATCGATTCAGCGTGTTCCGCGTCGATTTCTTCCTGCAGGTCGGTCACGGCATCGAGCCTTGCGCGAGCCTCGCTCTCGTCAACGGCAGGCAGGTCCATGTTCATCACGGGAGTGCCTTCCTCGGGGCTGAACACGAATCCGCCCAGGTGGTCGAACTGGATGTCTTCTAGCAGTTCCATCAGCTCTTCAAAGTCCTCGTGCGTCTCGCCGGGGAACCCGACAAGCACGGTCGTGCGGAGAGTCACTCCCGGAATGCGCTCGCGAATCTTATGCAATATATCGACGAGTTCCTTCTTGCGGTAGTTGCGCTTCATGTTCTTGAGCACGTTATCGCTGGCGTGCTGGATAGGCATGTCCACGTACTTCACGAGGCGCGGTTCGTTCGCCATCAGGTCTAAAAGTTCGTCGTCCACGAACATCGGGTACCAGTAGAGCGTGCGTATCCACGGGATGTTCGTGTTGTCGAGAATCGCGCGGAGCAGGCCGGCCAAGGTGCCGCCCTTCTTGCCCTTCTCGCGCCCGAAGTATGTTGTGTCTTGCGCGATGAGAGTAATTTCCTGCACGCCCTGTTTTTCAAGTTCTTTTGCTTCTTCGACAATGTCTTCGATGCTGCGCGAAACCTGCTTCCCGCGGATGAGCGGGATTGCGCAGTAGGCGCAACGGCGGTTGCAGCCTTCCGCAATTTTCAGATAGGCGTGGTGTTTGAACCCGCCGAGGTTCATGCGCGGGAGGTTCTCTGCATCGCAACTTTGCGGGGCGACGATTCCCATCTTCTTCAGGAGTTCGCCCGGCTTGTACGTGCCTACCCAGTAGTCCACCTCGGGCAGTTCCTTCACGAGCTCCTCGCCGTAGCGGCCCGAGAGGCAGCCCGATACAATCAGTTTCTGCCTTGCCTTCTTGCCTTTAATTTGTGCGAGAATCGCGTTGATGGATTCTTCCTTCGCGGCCTCGATGAACCCGCACGTGTTCACCAGGATGTAGTCCGCCTTGGCTGCGGAATCACAAGTCGCGAACCCTGCGTGCAGCATTTCGCCGACGAGGTTCTCCGCGTCGACCTGGTTCTTGGCGCATCCTAAATGGACAACGAAAACTTTGGGCTTCTTTGTAGGCATGTTTGCAAATTTAGAAAATAGGTCCTGCAAAAAAAAGAGCCCCGGAGGAGCTCTTTTCGTAAAGATTGCGCGAACCGCTTATTCCCAGTCGTCCACGAAGTCTTCGGCAGGTGGGGCAGGCGGGGCTGCGGGTGCCGGAGCGGGAGCGGGTGCAGGCTCCGGTGCAGGAGCGGGTTCTGGTGCGGGAGCGGGTGCCGGTTCAGGCTCGGGTGCGGGCGCAGGTTCCGGTTCCGGTGCAGGCGCAGGTTCAGGTTCCGGTGCGGGCGCAGGCGCGGGAGCCGGTTCAGGTTCAGGTGCCGGGGCCGGTTCGGGCTGGTTGTCCTGCGGAGGAGCGTAGTACGAACTGGATTCGCCGCTGTTGTCGGAATCGCCGGCCGGATTGCCAACTTCGTCATTCTTGCTGTTGTCGACCCACCATTGGAAGTTCAGGGCCGAAAGCACCTGCTTGCCGTATTCCTGGGCATTGGCGTAGGTTGCAAAGAATCCGACGCGAACGCGGTAGTAGGTACCTTCGAGTTCGCCCGGGTTTTCCACTTCGGCGACGTAGGCCTTGATGTTCTGTTCGGCAAGCTTCTTGACGATGCCGTCAGCGCCCTTCTTCGAGGGCTGGATGCTCACCTGGATTACAAACGGACCTTCACTTTGCGGCTGGATGTCGCCTGTAGCGGTCGGTGCCGGCGCGGTTTTTGACTTTTCTTCAACAGCGGGTTCTGACTTGGATCCTTGGGAAAGGGACTGGATGGGTACCAATTCCGGCTCGTCTGCTTGTTCGGCGGCAGCGGGGGCCTTTTCTGTGGCTGCCGGTGCGGCTTGTTTCATGTCCGGAACGATTTCCTGTTCCTCTTTGCTGCAACCAACAAAGAGCGCGCCTGCGATGACGGCGGCACAAAGTGGGTACGACCATGCTGATTTCATTCGGAATCTCCCAAAAACGATGTAAAAAACCTAAAAGTAGGGGCTTTCTGGTAAAAATATATATAAGTCTTTGAGGAACCGCAAGTTATAAATAAGAAAATAACGAAAAAAAACCCTAATTTCGCAAATATGCGACTGAAACTTCTGTTTTGAAGTTACCCTTGACGAAATCCCGCGAGTTAAATATATTTGGCTATCCAAAAAACGAATATCTAATTCAACCAAAGGATTATCGTGATCGGCGTAATTGTTAAGTCCAACGAACCTTTTGAACGCGCTCTCAAGCGTTTCACCAAGTCCTGCGAAAAGAATGGCATCATTTCCGATGTCAAGAAGCGTCAGCGCTTCGAAAAGCCTTCTGAAGAAAAGAAGCGCGTCGAAACGGCTGCCCGCCGCAAGCGCTTGAAGGAAATCGCTGACCAGAACCGCAAGCGCCTCTACTAGTAGGCGTCCGGCTAGGCCAAGGTGTCTTGGCTGCAGTCCAGGGTTTTTGAAGGTTTTTGATTTGAGTGATGAGTCGTCGGTCCATGACCGGTGGCTCGTTGCGTGTTTTTAGAACTTTAACCACGACGCCAGGAGCGGGGCGTTATCCGCTCGGGGTAAAACATGAGCAGTGCATTGCTGACAAAGATTAAGGACGATATCAAGGCCGCCATGAAGGCGCACGACGCCGAAACTCTCGGAACGCTCCGTACCCTCCATTCCGACATCAAGAACGAAGCCATGAAGTCTGGTGCCACTCCGGCCCAGATTGAAGAAACCATCACCGACGAGATGTGCGTCGACGTTCTTGCGAAGAGCGTCAAGCAGAAGCAGGAAGCCATCGAAATCCTCAAGAAGGGTGGTTTCATGGACAAGATTCCCGCCGAAGAATCCTGCATTGCGCTCTACCGCAAGTACATGCCTGCCGAAATGACTGAGGACGAAGTCAAGGCCCTCATCGCCGAAATCAAGGCGGCGACCGGAGCCTCTTCCCCGAAGGATATGGGCAAGATCATGAAGGAACTCTCCCCGAAGGTCAAGGGCCGCTTCGACGCCAAGCGCGCATCCGCCTTGGTTCAGGAAGCGTTGAAATAACTGTAAAAAAGTCCATTTTACGTGACCAATCGCAAGTTTAGCCTTGCGGTTGGTATTTTTTTATAAAATGAAATACATACCTTGCATATTGCAATACGGCATGCCAACGTTTATGTTGACATGCCTTTTTTGAACTGTCGTTTGACGCTTAGAGCTTGCGGATTTCGTCTTCAGTGAGCTTGGAAACCTGCATAACCTTTTCTACGGGAATTCCAAGATCGAGCATGGCTTTCGCCATTTCCCGAGCCTTGTTCTTTTCGCCTTCAGCACGCCCTTCAGCACGCCCTTCTTCGCGCCCTTCTTCGCGCCCTTCAGCACGTCCTTCAGCGCGACCTTCCTCACGGGCACGGACCTTGAGGGCCGCCAGGTAGTCCAGTTCTTCTTCCGTCATCACCATGTTTCTTGCCTGCTGTTTAAGGATGCTGTCCGGAGCAGTCTTTACAAGAAGGCGCTTGATCGCCTGGGCGATTACATCGTCGTTGAAGTCGGGGAGCGAGTCGGATTCGCCGGCGTGCTTCAAAAGCCAAAGCCAGCGGTCTTCGTCGGTCTCTACCTGTTCTTCCGTCTTGTCGAACTGCGTCAGGTCATAAAGAATATACTTAACTTTGTCGGTCAGCGTCAACCCCTTCTCGTTGCGGATGCCCCAAGTGCCGCAGTAGCCGTCCTGCTGCTCCAAGTGAAAATCGCAGACCCAGATGGCGTAGGTGGGAGGAATTTCGTAACGGAGGTCGTAGCGCTGGGCACGAACCTCGCTAGGGGTGTCCTGGTCGGATTCCTTAAAGAAATCCTGGTCCCATTCGTACTTGCTCTGGAGCATGAAGGCGCTGTGCTGCAAAAGGATGCGCTCGATAAAACGACTGTGTTTCGCCTTCTGCATCTCCACATTAATGCAGTACCCGTTGGACGTTGTTGCGCGGATGTCGAGGCGGAAAGTTTTGGTCTGCGGGAAAAGGATGTTCACCTCGGTGTTCTTCACCGTAACGGAGACGATTCGCTTTTCGCCCTCCAGGTGAAAAACTCCGTTCAAGAAGCTCACAAGAGCATCGGGGTCGTTCAGGAAAACCTTGAATGCCACGTCGTAGAGCGGGTCCAGGTAGGTGCGTTTTTTGATTTTTTCATAGGTCAGTTGTTCCCAGTATTCGCGGGATGCTTCCGCAAAATCGGGAAAGACGGGATTGATAGACATAAAAGTCCTTTGCCGCATATGCGGCAGAATAGGGGCGTTGCCCCAGAATGGGATTGTTAGTGATTGTATGTGCGCCAAGCCATTGCTTGGCGGAAGTCTGTCACCTTGCAGGAGGAGGCTCACTCCCGTGATCGGCTGCGTCGCTTGCCGACTTTATACCTGCTTTCTTTAAACGTTAGGCGCAGATGGTGTAACATCCGGGCCGGGAACTCGCTTGCGTTGATATGTTCCGCAAGTTTACCACTGTCGTCCGGGTTGTCGGAATACAATGAGGAATATATAAAAACGCATGACAAAAAACAAGAGGAAGGTTATCTTTACTCCCGTGCCCACATTCACCAAGTACATCCAGAACGAGGAACATTACTCCGAGGTCATCGCACGGATTGCGAAGGTCCGCGAGACGTTGTGGATCGGTACTGCCGACATCAAGGATGTCTACGTGAAGCAGGACGGCGAATCGATGCCGCTGCTCGGGCAACTGGCCGCACTCCTGAAGCGTGGCGTTGGCGTGCGGCTCATTCACGCGAAGGAGCCGGGCCCGAACTTCCGCGAGGACTTCGACCGCTTCAAGATTTTGGCGACCGACCTCGAACGCGTCATGTGCCCGCGGGTGCATTTCAAGATGATGATTTTTGATTTGGAAACCGCTTACATCGGTTCCGCGAACTTGACGGGTGCGGGCATCGGCATGAAGAGCAGCTTGCGCCGAAACTTTGAGGCGGGAATCCTCACCAACGACCCCGAACTTGTGCAGCCCGCCATCGAACAGTTCGACACGCTCTGGATGGGCTCGCACTGCAAAAATTGCGGCCGCCAGGAATTCTGCGGCGACCGGATTAAGTAAATTTCATATATGTATTTGTGTATATTTAAGGAAAATTAAGGAGTACTTTATGCGTAAATTGTTTTTTCTGATGCTGATCATGCTTGTGTTCCAGCTGACGGGCTGCATGGGGTTCTTCTTCCGAATGAACCGGCTGGAACAAAAAACGTTCGCTCCTGAACTTTCGGATGCATATAAGAACAATGTCGGACTCGATACGACTTATGATGTTAGTGCCGGCAGTATGAGCTTGGAACAGATCAAAGAAAAAACGCATCCTGCCGTGCGGAAAATCCTAATGACATTTATTCTACAAGACGAATTTGATTATAGGAAGCATCTGAAGTTTAATTTGGTCAACGGTTATATCATGGACGCCGTCATGAAACGCGATGATGATGAAAACGCGACAGTTTACTTGGCGCATGTGAACTACGGTGGCGAAAAAGATGACGTTCTAAGAAACAAGCTAAAAGCCGTTTTTGATGTGTGGCATATTAATGGCCGGGTCACGAGGATAAAGCATCGGATTGATGATAAGATCCTTTATGACATGGATGTCGAGAAAAAATATGAGCGGCAATACTACGACAACGGTCAAATGATGGCCGATTACCGAGGTGATTTCCTAAATGATACTGAAGGCGCTGTTCGATATAACGGAATATGGACCATATATTCCGAAAGGGGCAAAAAGGTTGCTGAATGCGAAATTAGCGATGCCCGAGTGAACGAAAGTTCCTGCCAAAAATGGGATGAAAAGGCTGATTTAAGCAAGCTTGATCGCCATCTTTATTAATCTGTACTGCCTATGTCCTCCTCGCAATCCAAAATCCAAGAACTGGAACTGCTCTACAAGATCAGTTCCATTCTGAACCAGACGCTCGATTTCGAGAGTGTTGCACATCCGATTTTGGAGGTGGTGGAATCTACGATGGGCGTGGAACATGCGACGCTTACGCTGTACAACCGCCACACGGGCGAAATCTCCATCGAAATTGCGGAAGGCTTGAGCAGCCGTCAGGCGCGCAAGGGCCGCTACAAGGTGGGCGAGGGCATCACGGGCCGTGTCGTGGAAACCGGCAAGCCGATTATCATTCCTTCTGTGGCGAAGGACCCGGACTTCCTGGACCGTACGGGCCGCGGCAAGACGGAGGACAAGGCGTTCCTCTGCGTGCCCGTGATTATGGAGCACCAGGTGATTGGCGCCTTCAGTGCCGACGTGCAGAATCCGGTCGAAGACGAACTTCCCGAAAAGCTCCGCCTGCTTGAAATCATCGCGCAGATGCTTGCGGCGGCAGTGAAGCTCCGTCGCGAAGCCCGCGAAGAAAATGAACTCCTGAAGGCCGAAAACGAGCGCTTGACATTGGAACTCAAGGACCGTTTCCAGCCCGACAACATCATTGGTCGCTCCAGCGAGATGCAGCGCGTGTATGCGCAGATTGACCAGGTCTCGAAGAGCCCCCTCCCCGCGCTCATCGTGGGCGAGGTCGGTACGGGCAAGGGGCTCGTTGCAGAAGCAATCCATTACCGTTCCGACCGCAACATGGGCCCGTTCGTCCGCGTCCATTGCGCCTCCATGCCCGAATCGGTTCTTGACCGCGAACTGTTCGGCAGCGTGCGTGGCGCCCTTGTGGGCGTGTTCGCCGAGACGCCCGGCCGCGTAGAACAGGCCGAAGGCGGCACGCTGTTCCTCGACGAAGTGGGCGAACTCTCGCCGAACCTTCAGGTGAAACTCTTGCGCCTGTTGCAGAACGGCGAAGTGGAACGCATTGGCGCCCGCATCTCTAAAAAGGTGAACGTGCGCGTGATTGCGGCCACCACCAAGAACCTGCAGCAGATGGTCGAAGAGGGAACCTTCCGTGAAGACCTCTATTACCAGCTGCACATCTTCCCGATTTACGTGCCGCCGCTCAGGAACCGTAAGACGGACATCGTGCTTTTGGCGGACCACTTTGTGGAGCATTACTGCCGCATCGTGGGCAAGAACGTGCGCCGCCTTGCACGTACGACCATCAACATGCTCATGAGTTACCCGTGGCCCGGAAACGTGCGCGAACTGGAAAATGGTATTGAGCGCGCCGTCCTCGTTGCTGACGAGGACGTCATCTATCCGCACCATTTCCCGACCACGCTGCAGACCGCCGAAACCAGCGGTACCCCGGTGAACGGAAACCTGAAACTCATGGTGGAGGCCTACGAAAAGGACATCATCTGCGACGCCCTCAAGAGCAGCAAGGGAAAAGTTGCCGCTGCTGCGCGCAGTCTTTCCACGACTCCGCGCATTCTTACGTACAAAATAAACCAGCTCGGTATAGACCTCGCTGGTTTTGGAAAATAGATTTTTTGCTGGAAATTTTAGTTCCAGGTTGCGGTTAATCGCAGTGTTATGCCCAAGGACGATTCACTGTCATCATAAACAGTATTTGCAAAACCAAAAAGAAGTGCCGCCGATGCTCCGATTCCCCAGTTGTCACTGACCCACCATTCCTTGCCACCGCCAACTTGAAAGCCGAACCCGGAGTTGACATCCGCAGGAGTGTTTGCGCTGGCATTGACAGTGGCTTCGAATGTCCGTACGTCATTATTGGCATGGAACTGGCTTATTCCGAGAGAACCAGTGGCGAAAAAGTTACCGCCAAAATAATAGGTGACCCCCAAGCCGAGAAGGGACATGTTGGCTTTGATGTCGTCGTCGCCGTAGTAATCGTCGTCGCCTACGGTTCCTGTTTTCGTTGTTCCGGCAAGGGTCAAATGCAGGAGGGTGTTGTTGGCTATTCGTCCGCCTATTTTTACGTCGATGTCGGTGGCGGCTCCGGATTCGCTGAGGCTATGCAGATCATCCCCATCATCGGCAACGAAATGGATTGCCTGGTATCCCATGCCCAAAGCGAAACTCAGGAAAAACCCATCATGGGTTTTAGGCTCAGATGCTGCGAAGCTGAGTGCGGACGCAATGGCAACGATACAAAAAATGTTTTTCATTTATTCTCCTAGATTATTTTTGGATAAAATAAAGATAACTATCTATTGCCCCAAATCAAGGCTTTTTTTGTTGTTTTTTTTGAAAAAAAGTATGTGTTCTACGAATACATGACATCGGCACTTGTTTTTTTGTGGTCTTCTGTGCGGTAAAAGACCGATAATGCGATAAAGAACCGCATTGTGTTGAATGAGTTTACAATTCATTTCAAGCACTAATTCTATATTTCCCTCCGAAAAACAAGGAAACATTATGCAATTCCGTCCTGTAAAAGAACAGCTTGATATTTTGATGCGCGGCGTTATCGACGTCGTTCCGCAAGAAGAACTCGAAAAGAAACTCCAGAAGTCCTACGATACCGGGGTCCCGCTCCGTATCAAGATGGGTGTTGACCCGACAGCCCCGGACGTGCACTTCGGCCACACGGTCGTGATGCGCAAGCTCCGCCAGTTCCAGGACTTGGGACACACGGTTGTGCTCATTGTGGGTGACTACACTGCCCAGATTGGTGACCCGAGCGGCCGCAACAAAGCCCGCCCGCGCCTCACGCATGAACAGGTGCTCGAGAACGCGAAGGAATACCAGGAACAGTTCTTCAAGGTCGTCCGCCGCGACCAGGTGGAAATCCACTACAACGGCGAATGGTTCTCCAAGCTCCCGTTCAGCAAGGTGACCGAACTCATGGGCCAGTTCACTGTAGCCCAGATGCTTGAACGCGAAGACTTCCACAACCGCTACACGGCCAACACGCCCATCAGCCTGCACGAATTCATGTACCCGATGATGCAGGGCTACGATTCCGTCGCCATCCAGAGCGACGTGGAATTGGGCGGCACCGACCAGAAGTTCAACGTGTTGCGCGGTCGTGACCTCCAGATTTTCGAAGGCATGGAACCGCAGATCGGTCTCTTTATGCCGATTTTGCTCGGTACGGATGGCAAGGTCAAGATGAGTAAGTCCATCGGTAACTACGTGGGCCTCAACGAACCCGCCGACGTGATGTACCACAAGATTTACAGCCTCGCTGACAGCATCGTCGAGAACTGGTTCGAACTCCTGACGAACATTCCGCTTGCAGAAATCAAGCAGATGATGGCAGACATTGCCGCAGGCAAGATGAACCCGAATGATGCCAAGCACCGCCTCGCCATCGATATCGTGACGCAGTACTACGGTGCGGAGGCCGCCGAGGCCGCCGCCGCGAAGGAACGCGAAATCCACAGCGGTAACGCCATCCCGAGCGATGCTGCCGAATGCAGCGTGGCTCCCGGCACCTACGGAGCGCTCGACCTGCTTGTAGAAATCAAGGCCTTCGCCTCTAAGGGCGAAGCCCGCCGCATGGTCCAGAACGGCGGCGTGAAGGTTGCCGGCGAAAAGCTTGCAGACCCGCAGGCCCAGATTGAAATCAAGGGCGGCGATAATCTTGTCGTCCAGGTGGGCAAGCGCAAATTCTACAAGGTGAATTTCTAGGGAGAATTATGCCTCAGGAAACGTTGATTCTCGGTCTCAATCCCGCCTGGCAGCGCCTGTTCTTTGTGGACAAATTTACGCTGGGCGAAGTCCATCGTGTCTCGAAAGTCGAGGAATACGCTTCGGGCAAGGGAATCAACTGTGGACGCGTGCTGCAACTCCTGGGTGGTTCTCCGCTGATGATGCACTTCCTGGGCTCGGAATACGGTCCGCGCATTTTCGATGAAATTTCGGCTTGCGGAATCAACCAGGCTCCCGTGTGGATCAAGGAGCCGACCCGCATCTGCACGACAATCGTGAGCGAGGGCAGTTCAACCGAGCTGATTGAACCTTCCCCGATTATTACCCCGTCCGAGAATGACGACTTTATCCAGAGCCTCAACGAGTACTGGAATTCGACGCAGAGCGTGGCTTTGTGCGGCACATTCCCGCAGGGCTTTGATGTTACGCTGATAAATAATCTCGACTTCGCGGGCAAAAAGATTTACATCGATGCAATCGAGAATGTCGATGCATGGCTTGCCAAGGGCGTCGAATTGCTGAAGATAAACTTGCAGGAGTATTGCAAGCTTCTTTCGCGTCTGGGAATTCCGCAGGTGATGTCTAGTCCGCAGTTCTGGAAGATGACGGCGACAGCCGTCCTGGAACGCCTCCCCATCAAGAACCTGGTGGTGACCGACGAGGAATCTCCGGTCCATGCGTTCAGGCTTGTGGAGAAGAAGTTCCAGGAACTGATTCTGCAGCCTACCACAATCGAGGTCCAGAACAATGTAGGGGCCGGCGATTCCTTCTTTGCGGGTTGGCTCTATGCCGACAGCATGGGGCTTGATTTCGAAGAATGCCTCGTGAAATCTACCGCGGTAGCCGTCGCTCGTTGCGAAGTCGAAAAACCCTGGATGCTTTCGCTCGAAAGGATTGCGGAACTCGAAGGCGAACTCAAGTCCGAAGTGGAAAGACTCGAGTAACGGGGGCTGCCATGAGCAAGACCCTCGTCGCGTTTGCATCCAAGCAAGAATTCAGCGCCCTGTTCCCGAAGATTTCGGCCGTCGTGGCGTCGTCTACGCCCCAACCCCTGAACAGCGCTTTGGAATTGGCTGTCTGCGGGGTGGGCCTTCTTGATTTTTCCGTGAACCTTGCTCAGTTCCTTTCCCAGGGCAAGTATGACCGAGTTGTCCAGGTGGGCGTTTGCGGTGCGTATCCGGGCCGCGGTATCGGGGTGGGCGAGGTGGTCCGCGTCGATTCCGAAATCGTGGGTGATATCGGAGTTCAAACGCGAGAAGGGCATTTTGTTCCCTGGGGAGATGTTTCCGGTGCGACCGTTTCCTATAGGGGAGATTCTCCGCGGTTCTTGACGCTTCCCCTTGCGACGGTCCGTTCCGTTTCGGGCGTCACCGTCAACTGCTGCACGGGCACTGCCTACCTCGCTTCCCGCCGCTCCGCGCTTTTCGATGCCGATGTTGAGACCATGGAGGGGGCCGCCTGCTTTGCCGTATGCAAGCGTTTTGGCGTGAGTGGCTATCAGTTCCGTGCCGTGAGCAACATCGCTACCGACCGCGACACTTCCGCCTGGCGTATCCCCGAGGCGCTGAAAGCCCTCAAGGAGCAGGTCTTGGATAACCTTTAACCCGCCTCCCGCACCTCCCTTCATCTATCATCAATCATCCATTAACCATGCGTCTTTCCCTCGGCATCTCCACCTGTCCCAACGACACCTACATCTACGAAGCACTCGTCCGTGGTCTCGAAAAGTCCCCCTTTGAATGGGACGTGCATTTTGCCGATGTGCAGACCCTGAACGAGATGGTGTTGCGCGGCGAACTCGACGTGGCGAAGGTAAGCGCACAGGTCTATCCGAAGATTCGTGACCGCTACGTGTGCCTCGGGTGCGGTGGCGCCATCGGGTATGGCTGTGGCCCGCTCCTGCTCTCTTCGGGCTCCAGCACCTTCGACCCTGCACAGGAAACTGTCCTTCCCGGAGCAAATACGACGGCCGCGCTCCTGTTCCGCTTCTGGTTTTCGCGCGAATATGGCGACAAGTCTGGCCGTCCTGGCGTGTGTGCACCGCAGGTGCGTTACGCCCTTTTCAACGAGGTCTATTCCTCGCTGCTAGACAAGTCTGCGGCCCAGGGGGTCACCATTCATGAGCATCGCTTCACCTGGAAACGTGACGGACTTCACATGCTGCAGGATCTCGGTGCTTACTGGGAAGAGCATACTGGTTCGCCGATTCCGCTTGGAATAGCTGTATCTCGCCGCTCGCTTTCAGATGAAGTTGTAAGGAATGTCGAATGCGAAATTCGCCGAAGCCTGCTCGAGGCGCAAAATCGGATTGAGCTTGTGACTCCGTTCATCCGTGAAAAGGCGCAAATTTCCGACGAAAAGGTCATCGAGTCGCACATTCGGATGTTCGTCAACGACTTCTCCAGGGATGTGGGAGTGGACGGTCGCCGCGCCTTGGAATGCCTCTGGACGGCCTCAGAGTGTTGATAACCTGTTGACAAGCCAAAAAATCGTGTAATAATCCGTAAACGTAAAATTGTTTTTACAAAATAGCGAATTTTTGCGAAAAACTTTATTTATTTTCCAAAAAGCATCTTTTTAGGGAGTTCAACTATGAGCTTAGTCAACGACCTCGATCTCGAAGTGGAAAACTTCAAACGTGAGTACGAAAAGTTCGAACGCGGCAACAAGTCTGCCGGGACTCGTGCGCGCAAGGTTCTGCAGGACATCAAGAAGACCTGCCAGGAAATCCGCGTGTCGATCCAGGGCGCGAAGAAGGAGGAGGAAAAGTCGAACCTTCCCCCCGAGAATTGACGATTCTTGCCTTCCGTAACGGCTTAACTTCGCATTTTTAGGCTTTTTTTTGTCTATTTGGCAAAAAAACGTTTGACCGAAGCCCGTTATGAAGGTATATTCCCTCTTGGGTTTTTGAATTTGTCGATTCGGCAAACCTAAAACAAACGATTTTATGTGTTCTATGATTGGAGAAACGTAGCAGTATGACCCTAAAGAAACTGGTCTTCATTACGGCCGGGGCTTTGCTTCTTTCCGGAACCGCCATGGCAAGGATTATCAACGTGCCTGGCGAATTCCAGAAGATTGGCGATGCTCTCGGCAACGCCGATGCTGGCGATACCATCAAGGTAGCGCGCGGCACCTATAACGAAAACATCACTCTGGTGATGGGTGTGGTCTTGAAAGGCGAAGATCCGCTGACAACTATTATCGACGGTGGCCGTAATGGTCCGACTGTCATGGGAACCTCGGGCGCGGAAATGTCGCACTTCACTGTGAGGAACGGCCTTGAAGGTATTCTTTGTGAAAACGCTGCTCCTTACATTCACCACTGCTATGTGGTGGACAACCATGCTACGGGTATCGGTGCGTTCATTTCGCTCCCGCATCTCCGTAACAACGTGGTGTTCGGCAACCGCTGGTCCGGCATCCTCGCTTGGGGTGCTAAGTCCCTCGACGCCTTCATCGAGCACAACGTCGTGCTCCGCAACGGCTATTCGGGCCTTGCCCTGAAGGGACCGACGAACGTGATTGCCCGTAACAACATCTTCATGGAAAACCACTACTACGGTGTGTTCGCCGACCCGGCCGCCGGCCAGACGAAGGTGGAGTACAACAACATCTACAAGAACTACTACCCGTTCAACCAGTTCATCAAGGTGAACCGCACGAACGTTTCGCTCGATCCGAAGTTCATGAACCACTCCGCTTCGAAGCCGAACTACTACTGCCAGTCCACCTCGCCGATGCTGAAGCGCGGCAAGGGCAAACTGGATATCGGTCTTACTACGGTCGAGGTCGTGAAGGAAGAAGAACAGGTCGAGGAAACTCGTAACCCGGATACCGATGCCGATGGCCTCTGCGATCCGTGGGTTTCCGAAGATGGCGTTACGGATAAATACGCAAGTGTCTGCACGGGCGTCGACAACTGCCCCGAAGAAGCTGAAGACTTCGACGGTTACCAGGATGACGACGGCTGCCCGGATGCGGACAACGACCGCGACGGTCTCTGCGATCCGTGGGTCGAAGCCAAGGGCTTGCTCCCCAACTTTGCTCATGTGTGCAAGGGCGTTGACCTCTGCCCCGAACAGGCTGAAACTACGAACAGCTATAAGGATGAAGACGGATGCCCGGATGAAGTCCCGCAGCCGCCCAAGAAGGTGTTCGTTCTCGAAGGCGTGAACTTCGAATCCGGCAAGGCTACTATTACTCCTGATTCCCACATCTCCCTCATGAAGGTGGTGGACATCATGGAAACCTTTACCGAAGCTACATTCAAGATTGTCGGCCATACAGACAACGTTGGTTCCAAGGATAAGAACAAACAGCTTTCTGCAGACCGCGCCGCTGCCGTGAAGAACTTCCTCGTTGAAAACGGCATTTCCGAAAGTCGAATTGAGACCGAAGGTATGGGCGATGCCAAGCCGGTGGCCTCCAACAAAACCCCTGAAGGGCGTGCGCAGAACCGTCGTATCGAGTTCATCCGCACGGATATCAAGTAAAGGAGTAGGTGATGATGCATACTAGTTTCATCAAAACGTCAGTCCTCGGACTTACTGTGGCTGCGAGCTCTCTGTTTGCAGAAGCCACCTACGCTCCACACAAGTATCAGCAGAACGACTGGTTCGCCGAATTCGGCGGCAACACGTCCATGTACGTGAACCCGGCAAGCATTGCGGAAACTGACCAGCTCGAATTCAGTGCGGCATTCTTCAGTTCCATCAGCGGTGAAGCGAGCCAGGAATACGTGAGCTTGACTTTCCCGATGGATTACAAGCATACGCTCGGTTTCTCCTTCTTCGAAAACGGTGCATCCATTGACGGAGGCAAGTCCTATGGCGAATATGCCTTCATGTTCGGCTACGCCTACAACTTGTTCCAGCTCGTCTCCTTGGGTGTAGACCTCTCCGTGCTCTATATCAACCAGTTCGATGATGTGAAGCAGTTGACTGTCGGTACCGATGTCGGTGTCAGCTTCAACCCGCTCGCTTCTTCGAAGCTTGGCTACCTCCTTATCGGTGTTGCCTTGCAGAATGTCGTTCAGCCGGGTGTTAGCACCGAGAACGGTGACGGCGGATTCTCGTTCGTTACTCCGGGATTCTTCGGTGCCGACCGCGATGATGCCTACATCATCCCGGCCAACCTGAACGTCTCCCTCTTCTATCGTGGCCTCAACAGGAGCCTCGAAGCGAAGATCGAATTCTCCTTCATCGATATCTTCCACAACGACGCGGAAGGTGGTGAAGGCTTCAACCTCGAAACAAGCTTCACCTTGACCTATTACCTCTCTCCGCACTTGGGCGTGCGTGGCCGCTTCACCAAGGAAGGCTACTTCGTCGCTGGAGCAACGGTGAATGTCAAGGACGTGAGCATCTTCCGTTACCTCTCTCTTGACCTCGAAATGTCGCACGACGACCTCTATGCCAAGAAGAACCGTGGCTTCATCTGGGCTGTGAAGATTACTTCTCGCTTCGGTGATACCCGTGAAGAGAAAATCGGTGAAGAACGTTACCGTCGCTTGAAGATCGAGCCTGAAAACGACTACCGCGCTGCAATGCGTCTGTACTTGAACCGTCAGTTCCTCGAAGCCGCTTATGCTTTCGGTAAGGTTCAGACCAAGTACCCGGCATTCCACTTGGTGGACCAGGCTGCGTTCTACAAGGCGAAGTCCTTCGAAAACCTCCGTATGCACAAGGCTGCAAAGTCCGTGTACGAAGACGCTATCAAGCGCTATCCGCAGAGTGACCAGAAGGCCAAGTACCACTTCCAGTTGATGAACATCGACTACAAGGAAGGCAAGTATACCGAAGCCATGGCCAAGTACCAGAACATCGCCCAGAAGTTCGGTGAAAGCGACGTGAAGGCTGACGCTGACTACATTGCCGGCCAGATTAAGTTCGAACAGGGTCTCTACCAGGAATCTGTTGACCTGCTCGCCGCCATCCTTCCGGGTAACGCGAACTACTTCTACGCCCGTTACACCATGGGTATCGCCTACAGCCGTCTCGGCAAGTGGGAAGAAGCTGAAAACTGCTTCCGCGACATTACCGAGCAGCAGTACTCCAACCAGTCCGAACAGGATTTGCAGGATGCCGCCCGTGTGAAGCTCGGCCACATCTACTTCTCTGGCGAAAAGGCTGACATTGCCGCCGCCGCTCAGATGTACGGACAGGTGCAGGCCGGATCCCCGGTGTATGACGAAGCGATGCTCGGCATTGCATGGTCCTTCCTCAAGGTGAACAAGCCCGATGAAGCGATGAAGCCGGCTCAGTGGATCATCTCTAACCTTCCGGAATCCTTCCTCGTGTCCGAAGCTTACCTCGTTCAGGGTTACTGCTACTTCATGAAGAAGGAATACAAGAAGGCCGCCGCTTCTCTCGAACAGGCCGAAAAGAAGACCGAAAAGCCCGCAGTCTCTGTTGCATCCCGCGACAGCGCCCGCCAGGCCTACGATGCCATGCAGGGTGAGTTCGACTCCGTGCAGGTCCAGGCTCTTGACCTTGCCCGCCAGTTGCCGACTCCGCGTGTGCAGAGCAAGCGCGAAGCCCTGCGTCCGACTTTCGACAAGGCGAACCAGGCTATCGAAGATTATGCAGCATTTACCCAAAGAGCTCTTCAGAGTGACCGCTTCGAATCTAACCGTAAGCGCATCCTCGAAGACGCCGGCTTCACTCTCGCTACTGTGAGGACCAAGATGGGTCAGGGTGAAACTTCGTCCGAAGCTGCTCAGGAACTTGAAGAATTGGAGGACCTGGAGTAATCCGGGGCCTCCCCTTTTTTATGAATATATAGGTGGATAGAGAACGATGAAAAAAATCATTCTTGTCGCGGCAGTTGTGTGCTCCTTTATTGGAACTTCCTTTGCCGCATCGGATCCTTGCAAGGAAAAGACTAGCGAAGCGAAAAAAATGCTTGCCAAGTGCAAGTCCATCGGAAAGGGCAAATCTGGTTATGAACAGTGCGCCAATTCCTATAAGGTCATCAAGAACCAGGCTGAACAGGCTTGCCGTTCTGGTGGTCTCGACGAAGAGGGTATGAAAAAGGCTATTGCCCAGTGGGAAAAGCTTGCCAAGGGCGAAACCTGTAAGGGCAAGCTTTCTGACCGCTGTGCAGGCGCCCTCCAGCAACTGGGTCACTACCAGTTCATGCTCGAAGAAAAGCAGTTCTTGGACATCCAGGCCCAGTACGAAGAAGATGTTGCCTGGTGTGCCGACCGCGATAACAAGCCGGCCAAGTGCGCCAACATCAGCCAGTATCCGAAGGCCGATCACCAGAAGGCTCTGGGATACTTCCTCGAGTACATCGACAAGTACCCGAAGGCCCCGAAGATTCCGGTGGTGCTCTACCAGGCAGCTGCCGTGCAGGAAGCGAGTGGCGAAGACGCGAAGGCTTTCAAGCTTCGTGAACGCCTCGTCAAGAACTTCCCGAACGACGGTCTCGTGCCGAAGGCTTGGCTCCGTATCGCTGAATACCACTTCATGAACCGCAAGTTCAAGGACGCTATCGCCGCCTACAAGAAGGTGACTGGCTTCGAGAACCTCACCGGTAAGGAAGCGGCCCTCGCCATGTACCACTTGGCTGAATCCTACTACAATATTGCCGAATACGAAACTGCTGCTTACAAGTACTACGAATACATCATCGGTGCCGACAAGGGTAAATATCCTAACGACCTCCGCGCCGAAGCTATGGACTTCATGGCGGCCTCCTTCTCTGACTTGGAAGGTGGTGGTGTCGCCGAGGCCGAATCCTTCCTCAAGGACAAGAAGGTTCCGTTCAAGGATTCCGTGTACTACCGCATCGGTATGAAGAACAAGGATCATGACCGTAACGAAGAAGCGGTCCAGTCCTTCAAGCGCTTGATGCAGATCAACCCGGACTACATCGATGCTCCGCTTGCCGATATTGCCATGATCGAAATCTTGCTCGTGCAGCAGAAGTTCGACGAAGCCCAGCAGTACCGTTACGTTGTGGTGAAGCGCTACGACAAGAATTCCTCTTGGCGCAAGAAGAACACCAAGTATAAGGAATCCGTCGCGAACGCCGACAAGGCCATCCGTGGTGCTATGCTCGAAATTCCGCACTACCATCACCAGCAGGCCGCGAAAATCACCAAGGAAGGTGATATCGAGGGCGGTAAGAAGCGCTATGCAGAAGCTATCAAGGCTTACGAAGCATTCTTGACCCGTTACAAGAACGAGCCGACGTGGGATGAATACACCGTGCATATCGACCTCGCTGCCGCCTACCAGGAAATGGGCCAGCATGCGAACGCCGCCAAGATGTTCAACTGGATCGTCGATACCGATACGACTCGCTATGGTCGCCGCGCACTCGGTTCTGCAGCGCTCCTGAAGAAGGAAGAAGCTGCGTACAACGCCGTTCTTATGATGGACCAGGCTCGCGAAGAGGCCTTGAAGACCAAGGCTCAGGGCGATACGGTCAAGGCTTACAGTCTCCCCGAAACGAAGGCGTACTTCGCCCAGGTGGACAAGTACATGCAGAAGTTCGGCCAGAACAAGGAAGCTGCTGAACTTGCCTACAACGCTGCTCTCGTCCATTACAATGCAAAGCAGTTCTCTGTTGCGGTCAACGTTCTCCGTGAACTTCGTACGAAGTATCCGAACCACCAGTACATCCTGCTCATCAGCCAGATGCTTGCCAAGTCCCTCCTGGAATCCAACCAGCTTGACGAAGCCCTTAAGGAATTCGAATGGCTGTTGAAGCAGTACACGCAGGTGAAGGCCACCAAGAACGACTCGATGGCCAAGGAAACCGAGAAGGCTATTGCATTCGTGCTCTACCAGATGGCAGAAAAGTCCGTGAAGGAAGGCCAGTACGAGAAAGGCGCTAACGCTTACCTTGCTCTCGTGAAGCGCTACCCGAAGGTCGAAATTGCCGACAAGGCCATCTTCGAAGCCGCTGCCGCATACGAAAGTGCAAACCAGTACACCAAGGCTGCAGAAACCTTCATGATTTTGCCTAAGCAGTATGCCGGCTCTCCCTTGACTATCAAGGGTGTGCTCCGTGCCGCTTCCGCCTACAAGAAGGATAACAAGCCGCAGCTTGCCGCAACGACGTTCCTCTTCATCACGAACAACTTCCCGCAGGATTCCATGGCCTTCCAGGCTATCGGCTTTGCTGCTGCCGTGTATGATTCCATCCCGGATAAGAAGAATGCCGCTGTCACTTATGAACTTGCCTACAAGCGCTACCCGAAGAACGAGAAGACACCGAGCTTCCTCTACAGTGCCTGCTTGAGCTACGACGAAGCGAAGATGACCGACGAGGCTATCCGCTGCTCCAAGGATCTCGTGCGTGATTATCCGAAGAGCACCTACGCTCTCGATGCTGCGTTCTCCATCCCGATGGCCTACGCGAATGCTAAGAAGTGGGATCTCGCCGCTTCCGAATACCATAACTTCATCAAGATGTACCAGGAAGACAAGGAAAAGCTGATTGCCGCTTACATCGGTGCAGCCCGTGCCTACATGGAACTCAAGGAAGAAGACAAGGCTATTGCCGACTACGAACAGACCCTCAAGAACTACGACAAGTTCGGTCTCCAGATCAAGAACGCTGACCCGGGCGTCCCGGCCGAAGCCGCCTTCTACATGGGCGAACACGAGTTCCACAAGATGGACCCGATCGTGCTGAAGGGTAAGGAAAAGGATAAGGCGAAGATCGTTAAGCAGTTGGTCGAAATCCTCCAGAAGGCGATGGGCCACTACTCCAAGTCTGCTGCCTACGCATCTGAAAAGTGGACCTTCCGTTCTACCAATAAGATGGGTATGCTCTTCGTGACCATGGCCGCCAAGATTCGCGAACAGGAAATGAATGCTAAGAAGGAGGACGAAAAGTTTGCCGAACGTATTACTATCGTGCAGCAGCTGCCGAGCTACTACGAACAGGCCCGTCCGATCTTCCAGAAGAATATCGACCTTGCCCGCGACCAGGGCTTCTACAACAAGGACGTGATCGAGGCCGAAGAAGGCTATATCGAGATGTTCTACCAGGGTTGTGCCGTGTTTGTCGAAGTGGCTGACGCCTTCGCGAATGCACCTCTTCCGGATAGTGCGCAGATTGTTGCTTACTACGTTGCGGAAGAAGGCATGACCAAGGAAGACGCTATGGAAGCCGTGCACGAAGACCAGGAGGCCTACCGTGAGGAATTGGCCAACAAGTCCGATGCTTCCAAGCAGCTCGCTATTCCGCAGTGCGCTACGGGTATCAAGGCTTCCGCCCACTACGGTATCGACAACCAGTGGACTGCAAAGTTGTTCGAAACCCTGCGCAGTTTGGACGAGGCTAACGAGGTTCTTGCAACAAAGATCGAGAAATTCGACCCGTCTACGCTGTTCTCTGACCCGGCGTACTTCAAGACTAAGGCTCGTATCGAACAGATTTCGAAGTCCGAAGTCATGACTCCGGAAGAAAGGATCAACACTTTCCGCGAAATCATCAAGGATGCGAAGGCTGAGGCCGAAAAGCTCCGTGCTGAACTCGCCGACCTCCAGAAGCAGATTGCTTCGGGCGTTTCCGCACCGGCTTCTGAACCCGAACCTTCGATGTCTGAACCCGAACCGGAACCGGAAGCAGCTCCCGCTGCTCCCGCCAAGAAGAAGGGTGGTAAGAAGAAGGGTAAGAAAAAATAGCGGTAAAATCTATTTTACGGGGGACCTCGTTCATGGGTTCCCCCCTATTATTTGGGTTTTTTAGGGGGTGAAATGGTAGTAAATATAATTTTACCCGTTTTACCCTCCTAAATTGCTCTAAAAAAAATAAATATGAACAAAGATTTCAAAAAACAAAAACAACAAACAACACTCTAAAGGAGTACTCTAATGTCTAAAATGCTTCAATCCTTCAGCCCTGAATCCGATGGTTGGCAGTTCATGTGGATCATCCTGGCTGTGTTCATCATCGGCCTCGGTATCTCCATCGAACGTATCATCTACATCATGGTGAAGAGCTCCAAGGGCCGCGCCAAGTTCCTCGCTGATTTCGGTAAGCTCATCTCTTCTCAGCAGTTTGACCAGGCTCTGAGCCTCGCCAATGCTACCAACCTCCCGGTTGCCCGTATCATGTCTGCGATCGTTTCTAACCGTGCCGGTGGCCGCGAAGGCATGCAGGCTGCTTGCGATGCAGTGTTCCTGACTGAAGCTCCGCGTCTGACTCGTTACATTAGCCTTGTTTCCGTGATGGCTTCCATCTCCACGTTGCTCGGACTTATGGGTACGATTTACGGTCTGATCTACACCTTTGACGCTGTGGCTAACAAACCCGCTTCTGAACGTGCCAAGGCTCTTTCCGACGGTATCGCTATCGCTATGGGTACGACGCTTGAAGGACTTCTCTCCGCAGTGCCTCTCCTGGTCATTGTGGGCTTCCTCAACATGAACTCTGAACGCCTTATCCAGGAAATGGAAGAAAAGGGCCTCAAGATTATCAACTCCCTTTGCTAATCACTAATAAGAGTTAGTTTTTAAATGGAGTTTTAAAACATGGCAAAAGAAGTCAAGAAACCAGCAAAGCCTGAAGAACCGGACCTGTTGCCGGCGATGGGCTTGTTCACCATCCTGATTCCTATGCTTTTGTCCATGGCTGCTTTCTCTAAGCTGGCAATCGTCCAGGTCAACCTGCCCGAACGCAGTATGATGACCAACACTGACGAACAGCAAGAACCTGACCAGCAGGCTTTGAACCTGTCGCTCGGCATCACGAACGATTATCTCGTGATTGGTGCCCGTGGCGGTTTCCAGCCGAACGTCTATTTCAAGGAAATGTGGACGTTCCGCTGCAAGTCCGATGCCAAGCTGATTACGCATGCCGTTGAAGATGTCAAGGCTGCGGTAGAAAGTGGGCATGGCCCGAAATGCAAGGATGGTAGCGAGATGGATAAAGAGAAGTATCTCTATGAAATCGAAGCTATCGAACTTTGGGCTATTCACAAGGAATCCGAAGAAGATCCGGGCCGCGTGATGTGGGCTCTCTACACGAACGGCGGAACGGCCGAAGAACCGATCGCCGACAGTGCCTATGTCAACGGCAACAACGACTTCCTCTCGCTTCCGGGCGAAGGCCCCATGGGGCTCACTCCTCCGCCGGCTTTGAAGAAGCCTGCTGCCGGAACAGCCCTTGCGACCCTTACCCCGAACTCTGCACGTCAGCTGAAACCTGATGTTGCGGCTAAGAATCTCATCTACCCGCTCTCGGCTTACGACCTGATCGCTAAGGATCTGATCGCAATCCATACACAGTTCATTGACCTGGAAGACGTCGACAACATCATTATCGTGGCTAACTACGATACGCAGTTCGACAAGATCATCCAGCTCATGGACCGTTCTAAGGAAGCGGGCTTCAGCAAGATCAACCTTGCGCTCTTGGGAGGTTAATCATGGCTAGAAGAACTCGTAAATACGCAGACGACGTCCCGTTCTCGATTACCTCGATGATGGACATGATGACCATCATCCTGGTGTTCATGATCAAGAACATGGACGCTGAAGGTCAGCTTTTGACCCAGGCCGAGAACCTGATTCTTCCGATTTCCACGTCCAAGCTCCAGCCGACTGAAGTTTCCTTGACCATCGTTATCGATGCGAACAATGTCGTGGTCGATAATGAAAAGGTTGTGGCAACTTCGGACGTGAACGAACAGGAAGACCTTTGTGTTCAGCCTGTGCTCTCAACACTCTACCAGAAGCGCAAAGCCGAAGTGGATCAGCGCTTGCGTCAGGGCCAGCCCGCCGACGAAGCCGGAAGCGTGGTTGTCCAGATTGACAAGAACATCCCTTACAACGTGATGTATAAGGTGATGGCTACCTGCGGTATCGCCGGTGTGCCGTCCTGCACCTCTTCCGAAGGCGAAGCCGGTTACGAGAAGATGAGTGGCTATACGAACGTTTCCTTTGCTGTTATGGAAAAGAACGGAGGGGAGGAATAATCTATGGCTAAGAAAAATACTCCTGTAGATCCGTTAGTTGCATCTTTGATGCCGGAATCCGACAAGAAGATGGGTGCCATTGCTGGCGGTTCCGTGCTTGTCGCTCTCGCCCTTTCTTTCTGGGCTTCCATGTACGAAGCGGTCGTCGATGAAGTTATCTTCGACACTTCGGAAGGTCCGGACCTGACTGCTTCTATGTCCATGGACGAGAAGAAGGAAGAAAAGAAGGAAGAGAAGAAGAAGGAAGAACCCAAGAAGCCTCGTAAGAAGGCCGGTGGCGGTGGTAAGCCGCGTGGTAAGGGCCAGCCGAACGCTCCGCAGACTCGCGGCGTGCTCAAACTCCTTACTGCCCAGACCAAGACTGCCAGTGCTGCTGCTTACGACCTCATGAAGAACCAGAAGTTCACCAAGGACATCGACAAGGTTCTTAAGGACGTGGCTGGCCTCCAGACGACGGGTAAGACCGTTCTCGGTGGTCGTCGCGGTAAGGCTGATGGCGGCTTCAACGAAGGTTATGCCGAAGGTGGCGCCGGTGGTATCGGCGACGGCCTTGCAGGCCTCTTCGGTGGCGGCGGTGGCGGTATCGCTACTAAGGCCAAGGGTAATATCAAGACCCCGTCTGCTCGTGATATCGACATGGGTGCCGGTGGCGGATCCCGTTCCGCTGCGGACATCATGAAGGTCGTGCGCCAGCGTACTCCGGGTCTGCGTCACATCTATAACAAGTTCCTGAAGAAGAAACCGGGATTCCAGGGTAAGGTTACCTTGAAGTTCACGATCGCTCCGGGTGGCGAAGTTATCAGTATTTCCATTGTGTCTTCCACCACCGGTTACGGCGAATTTGATGCTCAGGTCAAGAGCGCTGTCAGTAGGTGGACGTTCAGCAAGGTCAAGTCTGGTAACACGACTGTGACGATTCCGTTTACCTTCACCGAATAATCCGTATTTGGCTGAAAAAAGGACCAAGCCCAAAAAGCTTGGTCTTTTTTTATTTTTCTATTGCGTTTTTGATTATTTTAATCTAACTTTATACTAGAATTTTTAATAGGAGTCCTCAAATGAAGTTGAGATCTGCAATTGCCGTTGGAACAGCTTTTGGCATTCTCGGGGTCGGTTCTGCTTTTGCAACCTTCGCCCGTATCGAATCCATGGGCAAAAATACCACGTACATCATGGATGATGTGAGCATTTTTGACAACCCTGCAAACATCAATCTCTACCCGAATTACTTGATCGGTGAATTCGGTCCTTACACGCAGGATGTCCCTGCCGGTACGAACCAGGACCCGATGTTCCCGAACTTCGGCGGCATCTTCTCGCTCTCCCTCGGTGACGAGAATAATCCGGATCCGCGTCTCTCCATCGGCGGTCTCTTCGGACGAATCAATAATGAACTCGCTCGCTTCTTGCCGACATACGTGATTGGCGAGAATGCCCGCGTGATTTCCAGGGTCCCTGAAACGGTGACGAACTTCGATGGCTTCCTCGGTGGTACGCTTTCTAGCGGAGACGCCTGGGGCTTGCACGTTTACATCGCGCATCAGGATGGCGGTACTGAGACCCCGAGCGGCCTCTACCAGGTCGATGACAACGCCTACGCTTCCATCGTGCAGGCCGACGCAGGCTTGAATATGCAGTTCGGTGGCAACATCGATTTCGAGTTCTCCTTCGCTCTTGCCCGAATCCAGTTCGGTCCGGACCACAAGAACTTCTTCGATGACGGCGACTTTAGCTTCCTCGTCAAGTCCCGTGCTTTCTTCACTCTCGAAGCGATTGACGGCGAACTCGTTCCGGCCCTCTCCGCGAATTTCATCGAGGCCCCGGGCATCGACAACAAGCATGCGCAGGTCGGTGTCGGTATCAACGTCGCCCTCGACCGTGGTTTCTTCTGGTTGGGCGCCGACTTCATCTGGGATCAGCTGAAGGCTCACGACTGGACCTACAACTATGCAACGGGTGAATCTACCTACAACTCCCAGAACAACGACGATCCGGCTTGGGACAAGCGCCGTGACATCGGCGGCATGATCAGCTTCGGTATCGAACGTAACATCTGGTGGGATTGGTTCGTGATTCGCGTGGGTGGCCAGAAGTCTATCCTCTACACGAGCTGCGACCAGCACGACAAGAACAAGGGCAAGAACGGCGTCTGCAACGACGACGGCAACTTCTTCAGCACGAACCCGCTTGCTGATGGCACTGCCGACGACCACGTGGGCTTTGGCTTCGGTATCAACATCGAAGAGAAGCTGAAGATCGACGTGACGGTTGCCGAAGACCTCCTCTTCAGGAACCCGTTCCAGGGCGAAGGCCGCATCTTCTCCAGAATTTCTGCGACTTACTCCTTCTAGTCGAGAACGGACAAGCTATTGAGGAACGCCCTCTTTTGGAGGGCGTTTCTTTTTATTTTTAGGACATGAAAAGAGTCATATACCTTTTGGTCGCCTTGCTCCTTGTCGGCTGTTCCGAACGGACCGACCGCATTGAGAACAAATTAAACACCTATGTGCAGGAAGACTTGAAGTTCATCGTCGCACAGACAATCCATGCTTCTGGAGATAGGAGCGGCATCTTGGATACCCCTTATTATCGCATCAAGGATTTTAGGCTTTTCCAGGGTGACACGGCCGCTATCTATTCGGCATATGCCGAGGTGGACTTCTTCATTTATCAGGACATCCAGATGCACGAGAAGCGCAAGTACCGCTACGACGCCCATGCTAGGCAGTGGGACCGCTATTACAAGGCGCTTAAATTCGGGCAGGATTCCTTGGATCGCAAGGAAAAGCAGAAATAAAAGTTTTATATTTTCGCTTGTAAGGATTCACCTTTTCAAAGGACCATATTTTGTTCGGACTCTTCTCCTGTGATATCGGTATCGACCTGGGTACGGCGAACACGCTCGTTCACGTGGCAGGCCAGGGCATTGTCATTAACGAACCCACGGTGATTGCCGTGGACAGCAAGAACAATCGCGTGTCGGCGATTGGTTTCGAAGCGAAAAAGATGCTCGGCAGGACCCCGGGTGAGACGCGCGCCGTGCGCCCCATGCGCGATGGCGTGATTGCGGATTTTGAACTGGTGGAAACCTTGCTCCAGACATTCATCAAGCGCGTGCAGAAGTACCCGCTGTGGATGGTAAAACCCCGTGTGGTGGTCGGTGTGCCGAGCGGTATCACCGAAGTGGAAAAGCGCGCCGTGATCGATGCTGCGAAGCAGGCGGGTGCAAAGGAAGTTCACCTGGTGCATGAACCGATGGCTGCAGCTGTCGGTATGGGCATCCCGGTGGAAGACCCTGTGGGAAACATGATTGTGGATATTGGCGGTGGAACTTCCGATATCGCGGTTATCGCACTGAACGGCACGGTTTGCAACGCATCCGTGCGTGTGGGCGGTGACGAGATGGACGAGGCGATTGTCCGCTACCTGCGCACCATGTACAACCTCCATGTGGGCGAGAGCACTGCCGAACAGATCAAGATCCAGATCGGTTCTGCAAGCCCGCTTGAAGAGGAACTTTCGATGGAAGTCAAGGGCCACGACTTTATCGCCGGTATGCCGCGCACGATGACGATTTCGAGCACGGAAATCCGCGAGGCCTTGAACGAGCCCGTTACGGCCATTATCGAAGCCGTGAAGCAGGCTTTGAGCATTACGCCTGCCGAACTTTCTGCGGATATCTACGACAAGGGCATCATCATGACGGGTGGCGGATCCCAGCTGCGCGGCTTTGACGAACGAATCCGCAAGGAAACGGGACTCTCCGTGAACGTGATCGATGAAGCCCTGGTGTGCGTCTGCAAGGGCGCTGCCCGCATCCTCGAGGATTTGGACAAGTACCGCCCGGTGCTGATTGCATCTTCCAACTAGCGGGGTGATTGTCGGGTCCGATGCTCAGGGCTTTCCGCTTTATAGTCGAACTTTTTACCCAGAGGCATGGCGTTATCGCTTTTGCCTTTTTCCTGTTGGTAGGACTCCTGATGCGGCAGGCTCCGCTGAGCGTGCGCGAGAGCATTGTCTCTTCGGCGCTGGGGACGGTGTTTTATCCGGCGCAGGTGATTATTTCTTCTGTTAATTCGGTTCGGTCGGTGACGGCGGAGAACCAGCACCTGAAAGAAGAAAATGCGCGCCTGCGGCAGGAAACCTACTATGCAAGTGAGGGGTTGCAGGAATTGGCTCGACTGCACACGTTGGTCCGGTTTGATGACAAGTGGGATTATCCCATTGTGACTGCGCGTGTAGTGGGACACAATCCGGGAAGGTTCCTCACGACGCTCGTGATAAACAGGGGCACTTCGCATGGGGTGAAGGAAAACATGCCCGTGTTCTCGATGAACGGCCTGGTCGGAAAAATTACGAAAGCGGCCTATACGCATTCCCGTGTCCAGCTGCTCGTCGACCCGAACCTTAAGTTGTCTGTGCTCGAACGCAAGTCTCGCGTGGTCGGGTTCCTGGAGTCTGTAGACGGGCATCTGCTTACGGCCATGATCCCTTCGCATGCGGGAGTCAAGGAAGGGGATACCCTGATAACGTCCGGGCTTGGCGGCATTTTCCCCAAGGGGATTCCTGTGGGTACGGTGAAGGCTGTGCGCAAATCCGACCTCGACGTGATGCGGCAGATGGATGTCGCGCCTTTCCAGGAGTTTTCTTCGCTTGAAGAAGTATTCGTGATGGAAAAGGAACCGGAATGGATTATCCAGGAGCTTCTTGATGAACAGTAACTGGAAATGGCTGCGTGTGTTCATCCTGTTCCTTGTCTGCTTCGCCTTGCAGACAACGGTGGCGGAATGGCTTCAGATTTTTGGTGCGGGCCCCGATTTCGTAATCATTCTTGTCGTTTCTATTGCAATCAAGCATGGACCTGCAGCCGGTGTGCTTTGGGGATTCCTTGCCGGATTTACGCAGGACGTATATGCTCCGGTGGAATGGCTCGGTGCGAATACGATTTCGCTGACGGCGCTCGGGTTCTTGGTGGGGCAGTTGGAAGAAAGGTTCTTGACGCTTAATTTACCTGCGAAGATCGGTGTCCTCGGTTTTGGATTCATGCTTTGCGATATGCTCTACTTCTTCTTGACGGGTCTCGAGAAGGATGTCGTTACGAACTTGTTCTTCTCCAAGACGCTTCCTGAATGCGCGTATACGATGGCTGTTGGTGCGGTGGTCTTCCATTTGTCCATCGGGAAGAAAAAGAAACATGCGTAGTTTGTCGGACAACGACAGCGTCCAGACGAGGAACTGGAATATCCTTGTGTTTATGGCGGGGGTTGTTGTCCTGGTCATAGTGCTGCTTTGCAGGCTCTATTCGTTACAGCATACCCATTACGACGAGAACTTCAAGCGCTCCGAGAAAAACCGCTTGCGTCGCGTGGAGCTTGTTGCCGAACGCGGTTATATCTATGACCGCAACGGGGAAGTCCTGGTGCGCAACCGTCCGTCTTTCCAGATTGCATTGCAGGCGCTTCACCTTCCGCGAAAAAAGGAAGGCCGTGACTCTGTCTTCAACCTGCTCCTGGGAATCAAGGACAAGAATGGCGCCCGCGTGTTCGATTCCCTTTCGCTGGATACGGCGTTCCAGAGGACCCGCTGGATAAAGAACAGGCCCATCCGCATTCTGGAGGATGCGTCTCCCGAGCAGGTGGCCGTGATAGAGGAACATTCGTCCGAGCTTCCGGGAGTCGTGACGCTTACGGAATCGAGGCGCGATTATCCATATGGGACGCTTGCGTCGCATGTGCTTGGCTACACGAGTGAAATTTCCGAAGAGCAGTTGAAATTGCCCGCGTTCGAAGGATACTCGCAGGGCGATCGCATTGGCCAGAAGGGCTTGGAACAGGAATACGATGCGGAGTTCCGCGGCAAGAATGGCGTGAAGCTTGTGGAAGTAAATGCTTTTGGCCGAGAGGTTGGCTCGCCGCGGGCGGTTGAGGGAATGGCTCCGGTTCCGGGGTATCACCTGGTATCGACGATAGACTTGAAGTTGCAGAAGGCCGCGGAGGCGGCGATTCCCGACAGCGTGAGGGGGGCCTTGGTCGCTATAGACCCCCGGAATGGCGAGATCCTTGCCATGGTGAGTTCCCCGAGGCTTGACCCGAACATCTTCTCGCTCAAGAAGCGTGAGCGCAATAAGGGTTGGGCGCAGGTTGCTCTGGACTCCCTGCGTCCGCTTACGAACAGGGCTGTTTCGGGTGTCTATCCTCCGGCGTCCGTATTCAAGCTTGTGACGGCGGGTGCGGGCCTTGAAAGCGGAATCCTGTCCGAATCCAAGTATTATCCAAAGTCCTGTACGGGCGGGTTCCAGTACGGAGTGCGCTACCAGAAATGCTGGGGTGTCCACGGGAACCTGAACGTGGTAAATGCCATCCGGCTTTCTTGCGACGTTTTCTTTTACCAGGCGGGTTTGGAAATCGACATGGCTCGTATTAACGAGTTTGCACGCCGCTTTGGTTATGGCGAGGAGCCGCTCGGTATCGACATTCCCGGAGAAAAGAGCGGTTGGCTTCCGGATTCCGCTTCGTTCAACGCAAGGAACAAACGTGTGGGGTGGCGTTGGGCGCGTGGGCTTATCCTGAACCTCTCGATTGGGCAGGGACAGCTGGTGACTCCGCTGCAGCAGGCGACTTTCATCGGTTCGCTTGCGACGAACAAGGGCGTGTACCGTCCGCATTTTATGAAGGAACTTCGGGATTCGCAGGGAAATGTCGTGCGACGCTACGAGCCTGAGATTATCCGTTCGGGCAAGATGAAACCGGAAACGCACCGGGTACTTTTGGCTGCCATGGATTCCGTGGTCAACCATCCGGGTGGAACGGGAAAGCGTGGTGCGATTCCGGGCATCCGTGTGGGCGCAAAGACCGGTTCGGGCGAATGGAAGAAGGGGGAGAAAACGCATGCGTGGTATGCGGCTGTCGCTCCGCTCTACGACCCGCAAATCGCTGTCGCCGTGATTCTGGAGGCTGCCGGTGGCGGCGGCTCGAAAGCGGCGCCTGTAGCAAGGAAAGTCCTCATGGCCTACTTTGGACTTGACGAGGAGGAAAAATGAGTTCTAAGTCTTTCCTTGATGTCTCGCTGAGGGTCGATTGGTTGTTCTTGGCTATTACGCTTGCGCTTATGACTTGCGGCATCTGCCTTGTCTACTCCGCGACGGCGAGCGACGAGATTGCTTTTTACGAAACGCTTTGGTTTAAGCAGATTATTTATTTTGTGGGCGGCTGTGTACTTGCTGCCGGAATCGTTTTCCTCAAGATTGACTGGCTGAAGCGCATTACGGTTCCGCTTTATGCCATTTCGCTTGTGCTTCTTCTGGTGGTTCTGTTTGTGGCGGGAGACGTGGTAAAGGGGGCCGGCCGCTGGATTGACCTTGGACTTTTCAAGTTGCAGCCTTCGGAGTTTGCCAAGATCTCGTATCTTCTCACGATTTCTTATTGGCTGTCCAGGCATCCGGTCAGCCTGTTCAAAATCAAGACGTTCGTGATTCCGTTCCTGCTCTTTATCGTCCCCTTTGCACTGGTGCTGAAACAGCCGGATTTGAGCACGGCGCTTGTCTTTATCGCGGTCACCTACATGGGATTCTTCTTTGCGGGGTTGACGTTTACGGATATGTTCTTGCTTGCAAGCCCTGTCTTGTCCGTACTCCTGTCGCATTCGCAGACGACTATTTTCCAGGTGCTGTGGGGCATGCTGATTTGCGCGGTCGTTTTCGCCCTGGTGCGGAGGAAACTGCCCAAGGTGCTTACGGTGTTTTTCTTGCTTGCGAACATTCTGGCGGGATATGCCAGTTCGATGGCATGGGGCATGCTTGAGCCACACCAGCAGAAACGCGTCAATACGTTCCTGGATCCGATGAGCGACCCCATGGGCGATGGCTACCAGGTGCTGCAGTCCATGACGGCCATAGGTTCCGGCGGCCTTACCGGGAAGGGATTCGGTAACGGCACGCAGACGAACCTTGCCTTTTTGCCGGAGGGGCATACGGACTTTATTTTTAGCGTGCTCGGCGAGCAGTTCGGCTTCATGGGCTGCCTTGCCGTACTTACGCTGTATGTGCTTTTCTTGTGGCGCGCCTCCTCGGCGTGCAAGCTGTACTCCGATCCGTTCATTACGCTCGCTACCATGGGCGCCTGTACGATATTCCTGTTCCACATCATCGTGAATATCGCGATGACGGTCGGGCTCATGCCTGTGACAGGGCTTCCGCTCCCGTTCCTTTCGTATGGCGGCTCCTTCGCCGTGACCTGCATGGTGCTGGTCGGCGGCATCCTTTGCATGCGCTACCAGGGCGGTCGTCAGTAACGCCCGGAATTCGGGGCGGGTTTAAGGCGAGTTGCAAAAAAAAATGAGGCAAAAGGTAACGTTTTGCCGTTTTGACCGTTTTTAGTAATAGAAGGACGGTCTTTGATGAATATTGCGAGAAATATTTCGAATTTTGTCTTTGGAATGGAATGCCTGGGATGCGGGTGCGCTTCGGAACGGCTGGACCCTTGGCTTTGCCCTGCTTGCCGTGAGGAACTTGGGCGCGAGGCGAAGGAGCCTTCGTTTCCGGGGCCGGATGTCGCCTGCCTGTTCCCGATGCGTCCGCTGACGCGACGGCTGATTCATGCGCTCAAGTACAGGAATTTACCGGGGATGGCGAGATACCTGGTCGGTCGGTCTTCGGCTGTTGGTCGGGGGGAGGTCGCCGACAGCATGAAAGAACTTGCTAGGCCGTTCTATTTTGTCCCGGTCCCGCTTCACCCGTCGAGGTTCAGGGAACGCGGCTACAACCAGGCGGAACGGATTGCCGCGGCGCTTGCCTCGCGCTTTGGCGGTCGGGTGTGCCGCTGGCTTGCAAGGTCGAATTTCCGAGTGTCGCAGACGAAGCTTTCGCGAGAGGAGCGGGAGTGGAATGTCGCCGGAGCTTTTATTCCGAGGCTTCCTTCGCGGCTGCCGCGGACGGGGACTGTGTTTGTCGTTGACGACGTCTATACGACGGGGGCGACAACGATGTCGTGCATTGCCGCCTTCGGAAAGGATTTCCCGCTGGTTTTGAAAGTTTGTACGTTACTTTACGACGAACCGGCTTCGGCGGTGATGGACTACGCGGCGGATTGCGAGATGGAATGGGATGCCCGCTGGATTGGGTTTGGCAAAGAAAAAAGCCCCGGATGACGGGGCGTTTTAGCGGAGGAAGAGGGACTCGAACCCCCAAGCCTTACGGCGGCGGTTTTCAAGACCGCTGACTTACCAATTAGCCTATTCCTCCGAATTCAGCGCAAAGAATAAAAAAGAAAAGCAGTTTCGTCAATTGTTTTTGATGAATTTGTGAATAATAACTATCTTTGGGCTATGGAATCGAATGCGCAAGATTTGATGAATATTGTCGGAACGGCAGAGAGCAAACAGGATTCGGATAGGATTCTCGATTTACTGTTCTCCTACATGCCGAAAATTGCTGCCGAGCGTAGCCTGCAGAACCTTCTGGTTCTCATGGCGGATCTCGGACGTTCGCTTGTCCGGGCCGATCGCTGTTCTCTCTGGCTTATCGATGAAGACAAGAACGAGCTCTGGACGAAAGTCGCCCATGGCGTGAATGAGCTCCGTATTCCCATTACTGCTGGTTTCGTGGGCCATTCCGTGAAAACGGGCGAGGCTCTTTTGGTCGAGGACGCCTACAAGGACGAACGCTTCGATCACCGTAGCGACGAAAAGACGCACTACCACACCACGTCGGTGATGACTGTGCCCCTGATGAACGGGGCTGGCAAGGTGATGGGTGTCTACCAGGCCATCAACAAGCAGGGCGAGACTCCTGTTTTCTCGAAGCAGGACTTGGAACGCCTTGCGCTTACGGCTGTCTATTCCGCAAAGACGATTGAATCGGCTACCCTTACTGCAGAGCTCGAGGCCGCGAAGGTTGAACTGGAAGCGACCCAGAAGGAACTGATTCATATCTTGGGCGACGTATCCGAATCCAGGAGCCGCGAAACTGGGGACCATATCCAGCGCGTGGCCGAGATCTCTTACAAGCTGGCGGTCTACTACGGTCTTCCCGAACAGGAAGCCCAGCGCATACGCCTTGCAGCCCCGATGCACGACCTGGGCAAGGTGGGCATTCCCGATGCGATTCTCAACAAGCCGGGGCGGTTTACCGACGAAGAATATGCCGTAATGAAATCCCATGCCCAGATTGGCGAGCAGATCCTCCTTAAATCCAAGCGCGAACTGCTGGTGTTCGCCGCTTCGCTTGCGGGGGCGCACCATGAGCGTTGGGATGGCAAGGGCTATCCGAGGGGCCTCAAGGGCGAAGAAATCCCCCTGGCGGGCCGTATATGCGCCGTTGCTGACGTGCTGGATGCCCTTTCGAGTCCGCGCTGCTACAAGTCAGCTTGGCCCGAGGAGAAGGTCAAGGAAGAATTCATCAAGCAGAGCGGAATGCAGTTCCAACCGGAGCTGGTGGACGTGCTCGTGAAGAATTGGGACGATATCTTCGGCTGTTTCCGTAAAATTCGCGCCGAAATGGAGGCTGTCGCCGTCTAGGCGGGCTCCGTTAAGGATGTTTTGGCGGTTTTCTTGTAAAAACCGCCTTTTTTTGCACTTAAAATTTTTTTTAGCAAAAAAAGAAAAACCCTGACTTTCGTCGGGGTTTTCGTGGTTCCGATTGGAATTGAACCAACGACACGCGGATTTTCAGTCCACTGCTCTACCAACTGAGCTACAGAACCATTTTGGTAGACCCAAAGATAGAAGAAAATGTGATTGTTGTCAAGGGTAAATAGAATATTACCGAAAAAATTTTGATTTTGGCTCATATTCTTCTAAATTTAAGGTGGGATATTTTGAACGGGTGTTTTAGGGGCGCTTGTCGTCCTTAAGGCGTCAACATTTTTATAGGCTAGTTTTATGCGCTTAAAAAAACAGATTTGGAATACGTTGCTTGTCGGCGTGCTTGCCTGTGGATTCTACGCATGCGGTGGTGATGAAGGCTCCGATGTTGTGGGCCCTCCGCCAAATTCTTCTGGTTCCGTTTCGGATGGAAAGATTTCCGGAGAAGGCGGCAAGGATGGCTCAAGTTCGTCTGTTGGCGGCGATAGCGTTCGGACGATTGACCCGGATACGGGTGATACAATCTATGTCATTGTTGTCGATCCGGTTCCCAAGGATACGATTCCCCATTGGGAAGGGAATTCCGCGTTGGTGATTACTGAAGTCTCCCCGGTCAACCTTGACTGGCTCGATGAAAACGGCGACGATCCGGGCTGGGTCGAAATTTATAATGCCGGCACCGAGGCTGCGAACTTGAAGGGTTATTCGCTTGTCGAAAATCTTGAAAAGCCGCGCAAGTGGGTCTTCGGTGACGAACTGATTGCCCCGAAATCCTTCCGCACTGTTTTCTGCGACAAGAACAACGTTGCTGCCGTGCTTGACGGAGGCGATGCGAACAACTATCATAAGCGCACCCATACGAACTGGAAGCTTGAAAAGGCTGGCGGCTCGATTTACTTGATTGACGCGAACTATGGCATTCGTGACTCGGTACATTATCCGGCGATGACGGTCGGGATGAGCTGGGGCATTGTCGACGGCGGTGCCTGGAAGTATTTCGATAAGCCGACTCCCGAAAAGCCGAATACGGCTTCTACCGCCTATGAAGGCGTGGCTCCCAAGTTTACCTTCTCCGGTGCCCAGGGCGGCTTCTACAACGAACCGGTCACGCTGAATCCTCCGTCTACTTCGGGCGACATCAAGGTGCGTTGCACCCGTGACGGTTCTGAGCCTACGAAGAATTCCGAGGAATTTAGAGATCCCATCACGATTAGTCAGACGACGGTGCTCCGCTGCGCTGCCTACAAGGAAGGCTACCTGACTACCGAATCGGTGACGAATACCTACTTTATCGGCGAATCGATAAATATGCCCGTGGTGTCGGTGAGCGTGAATCCGAGATTCTTTGAACTGTATTATAGGAAGACGGATGGCGGCGAACCCAATATGGACGGAGACCTGATGTATGCTCCTAACAAGGCATACCCGGATAGCACCGGTGAATATCCTGTCCACGTGGAATTCTACGACAAGGGCAGCAACACCAAGGAAAAGACCTGGGAAGTCAACGGCGGTATTTCCCTGATGGGTGGCTGGAGCCGCATGGAACGCAAGAAGTCCGTCGCTATCGTGATGCGCGAGGAGTTCGGTGGAACCTGGCTGCATTATCCGCTGTTTGACGCTCTCAAGGTAAACAAGGGCGGAAGCGACAAGTACAAGGGATTCAACCTGCGCAATAACGGAAACCGCTTCGTGAGCGACTACTTTGCCGATGCCCTGGGCGGTGCCATTCTTGACGGAAGCAGCGTCGACTTCCAGCGCAGCCGTCAGGTGGTGGTGTTCTACAATGGCCAATACCGCGGTATCCACGACATGCGCGAACGTTTCAACAAGAACTATGTGGAAACGAACTACGGCATCGATGCCTCCAGTGTCAATTTCATCAAGCACCTGGGCGAAGAAATCGAAGCGAGTAACGGTACTATCGATGACTACGTCGCGATGCTGGAATACGTTGCCGCTCACGACTTCAGTGGTGAAAACAACGCTGACTACGAATACATAAAGGGAATTATGGATGTAGGCAACTTTGCAGACTACATGATTGCCGAGATGTATGTCCATAACGGCGACTGGCCCAACAACAACGTGCGTGCCTGGCGCAATCCGGACAATCCCTGGAAGTTCATGATTTACGACCTGGACCATGGCTTTGACTGGAAGTGGGGCGTACAGGGCTTTGGGCAGAGCACGAACATGTTCAACTGGGTCAAGCAGGGTGGTCGTAGCAACGGAAAGTGCTATACGGGTAGCGACAAGGAATTTACGGGCGAGAAGGCCCATTGCTTCCATGTGCTCTACACGCGCCTCATCAAGAACCCCGACTTCAGGCGCCTGTTCATCAACCACTCTGCGGTAATGTTTGAGAATTACCTGAATGCCAATGTGGTCGAAAAGGTCCGTGCAAAGATGGCGGGCTCGATCGACGCTTCGGAAGCAGAAAGGGATCTGTCGACGAATGGCCAGAAGAATCGCTATTATGACGATGGCTTTACGGTTCATTATGAGCGCATTACCGACTGGGCGAAGTCTCGTGACGAAGAAATTGTGGGTCAGTATAAGTCCGAATTCTCCGAAATTGGCGGTTCCGTCAACGTGTCGATTTCCTCGAACGGGAATGGTATGGTGCTGATGGACGGGATGAAACTCCCCGGAAGCACAGCGACTTCGACCAAGTACTCGGGCAAGTTCTTCAGCGGTGTCGAAATGGAACTCACTGCGGTCACTTCGGGCGGGTCCGTGTTTACCGGCTGGTCGGGATGCACTCCCGTGGAGGGCGCCCCGGAAAAGTGCCGTGCGACGATTGCGGAAGGACTGTCGGTTACGGCAAACTTCAAGTAATGTCGTTGGCTTGACGATGGATTTGCGCGGGCTTGTCGCCCGCGCTTTTTGTTTATCGTGGGATATTTCTAAATTTGGATGCATGATGAGCCCCGTGCGAAAGATGTTCGACGGTATCGCGAACCGCTACGATTTCTTGAACCACTTCTTGAGTTGTGGCCAGGATATCCTGTGGCGCCGTACGTGCTGCCGCGAAATCCGGCGGCTGCGTCCCGGAAAGCGCCTTCTTGATCTGTGTGGCGGTACGGGTGATTTTGCGGTTACGTACGAGAAGTTCAATGGCGTGCAGGATGTCGCCATTCTGGGCGATTTTTCTTATGGCATGCTGAAGGGCGCCGCGGGCAAGAAGACTGCGGCTGTTCCCGTGCAGCTCGATGCGATGAAGATGCCGTTTGCGGATGGCGCGTTCGACGTGATTCTGAACGGGTTCGGGATGCGCAACTTGCCCGATGCCGAGGGCGGCCTGAAGGAATCCGCGCGCGTGCTTAGTGCGGGCGGCTACCTGCAGGTGCTTGAATTTTTCTCCCCGCGGAACGTGTTCAACAAGTTCTTCTACAAGGTGCTCGCCCCGCTGTTTATCCCGGTGCTGGGAGCGTTTTTCAGCAAGCGCGACGCGTATGAATATCTGGTGAATTCCATTATCCGCTTTTTGCCGGTCAAGGACTTTGTCGCGCTCGCCGAAAGGAACGGGTTCGAACTTGTGCATGTGAAACCCTGCTTTTTCGGGGTGGCGTATCGCGTGCTTCTGCGCCGGAAGTCCGTGCCGGCGGGAGGTGATGCGTGAGCCGCTATATCCTTGGGGTGACAGGTGCGAGCGGGGCAATCTATGCGACGCGCACGGCGAGGTACTTGAAGCGCCTCGGGCATGAGGTTTCGCTTGTGGTGACGGCGCCCGGCCGCGAAGTCGTGGAATACGAGGGGCAGAAGGCGCTTTTTGACCTTGTGGACAAGACCTTCGACGTCGATGATTTTTTTGCGGAATGCGCGAGCGGTTCTGCCGACTATGCGGGCATGGCGGTGGTGCCGTGTTCCATGGGAACGCTCGGGCGCATTGCTGCGGGGACGTCGGACAACCTGCTGGTACGCAGTGCGGATGTTTGCCTGAAGGAGCGTCGCCCGCTGGTGATTGTTCCGCGCGAGATGCCCTACAACCTCATCCACATCGAGAACATGGCGCGCGTGACCCGCGCGGGTGCGATTGTTGTGCCGGCCTCGCCGCAGTTCTACAGCAGCCCTGCAAGTATCGAGGAACTGGTAGATACCGTCGTTGCGAAAATCCTGAAGCATCTGGGTGCGGCGTCGGGTGAGGAGTGCGCCGGGATTGTTAAACCCTGGAACGGAAACGTATGCTGAAGAAGATATTAGAATTCGGGCACATGGTGCGCTTTAGCCACTCGCTTTTCGCGATGCCGTTTGCGCTCGGCTCCATGTGGGTGGCGGCGAACGGGTTCCGCGACATGACCGCTGCCGAGACCGCGCGCATCGTGCTCCTGATTGTCGGCTGCATGGTGACCGCCCGCAATAGCGCGATGAGTTTCAACCGTATCGCCGACGCCGATATCGACGCGAAGAACCCGCGCACGGCGAAACGCCACCTGCCGGCGGGCCGCCTTTCGAAAAAATCGGTAATTGCGTTTCTTGCCATAAACGGCGTGCTGTTCGTTGCGTTCGCGTTCCTGCTGCAGCCCCTCGCGGGCCTGCTCGCCTTGCCTGTATGGCTTTTGCTGCTTTCCTATTCCTACTGGAAGCGTTTCAGCTGGCTATGCCACTGGTTCCTGGGTTTTGCGATAGGGATGAGCCCGCTCGGCGCCTGGATTGCTATCCGTGGGGAGTTTGCGGTGTTCCCGATCTTTTTGCTCGTGATTCTCATGCTCTGGATGGGCGGTTTCGATATCATCTATGCCACGCAGGACGAAGAAATCGACCGCCAGATGGGGCTCCATTCTGTGCCTGCGCGTTTTGGCCGCAAGCGCGCCTTGCAGATTGCCTTCTGGAGCCATGTCGCGATGCTCGCCCTGTGCGTCGCGTTCGGGTTCGTGTGGAATATGGGCATTCCCTGGTGGGTTGTGACCGGGCTCATGACCGCCGCCGTGCTCTATATACATTTGTTCCGCAAGTCCGACGATCTCGACGCCATGAACCGCGATTTCTTCCTGGCGAATGTCGCCATAAGCGTACTCGTGATGGCTGGGCTCATCGTGTGGATTTGCATGGGAGGGGATGTCAATGCCCTTTATTAAGAAGACCGACGGAAAGTTTACGACCGAAGACAAGGTCAAGATGTTCCAGCAGATGGGTTCCGTGGGTGCGGTGATTGCGCTCGTGTTCGTGGTGCTTATCGAGTCGGGCGTTGCGGGCGAACATGCCGATTTGGCGGAATTTGGCCTTACCGCGATGATTGTGGTGCTCGCCGTGTCGCTTATCGGCAGTATGTATTTTAAGCGGAAACCGTAATTTTGCTGAAAAATTTTTATGAAGATAGGGAGAATATCTCTTTTTTTTGCTTATATTTAAATTAAGGCGTTCGCAATGGGGCTGAACACCTTTTTTAGGTAGGTATTGCATGTCCAAAAATTTAACGCCTCCTCCTTTGGATCAGATTGCTGGCGATGATTACGAGGTTAATCTGAAAGCCATCTCGTTTTTTAGGGGTGGTCTAAAGCGGGCTCAGATTAGGATGTTGTCCATAAAGAACGGTGAAATTTGTATTGAAACGTTCTCTGGAGCCAAGTATGTATTCAATCAAGGCACATGTGAAATCATTTCCAGCGAGTCGAATGATAAAACTGTTTACATATTTAAAGACACTTCCACAAAAAAGAAAGCAAGATTTATGGGGCGTACCAAGCAAATGCCCGAATTGGGGTGGCGTGAATTGGAAAATCGACTCCAGATAAAAAAATCCAAAGTGGATGGTTTCATCTCATTTCTTGAAATGCTAAAGTAGAGGGGCGCAAATGTCAAAGAATTGGTTTTACATTGAAAACAACAACTCTAAAGGCCCCTTTTCCGAAGAGGAAATGGAAAGTTTTTATGAGCAAGGAATTATTGGGAAAGAAACTCCCATATGGGGTGGTTATGGGGATAAATGGGTCCCGCTAAAGTATTATGGGTTTCATTTGAATGACGGCGAAGAGGTCGAGGTTAATGCAGAGAAGCACCCGGAGTGGGTAAAGTCATGGCCAATATGGGGTTTCTATGTAACGATTGTATTATTTGTTCTTCTTTGCCAAGTTCCATATGCTGAAAATCTGTACTGGCAATATGCCATATATGCTTTACTAAACGGCTTATTTCTTAAATATGACAAGAAATATTTGAAAAAAGCAGGCTTTACGGTAAGAAATTCGGCGATTGCGGTGGCTCTTCCTCCCGTGTATTTTTGGACAAGGAATCGAGCAATTAAAAAGAAACCCGTTATACCCATTTTAGTGTGGTTGTTTGTCGCGCTAGTTGGGATGTGCATCTTTGCGGGTGAAGACTCCATGGTTGACCCGCGTGATGGGCAGGAATATGCAATTGTCCAGATTGGAAATCAGGTGTGGATGGCCGAGAATATGCGGTATGAAGGCGAAGACGAGTCAATTATCCGTGTGTCAGGAAATGATGGAAAAAATGAGATATTGTATAAGGGTCCAGCGTCTTTCGCATGCCCAGAAGGTTGGCGCTTGCCGACTTGGAGTGACTTCGACGAACTTATAAAAACCGTGGGAGGAGCATCGGTTGCTGGGAAGGTCCTCAAGAGTATTGAAGGTTGGGGAGAAAATGGCAAAGAAGGTAATGGAACAGATGGATTCTCTTTCAATGCTCGTCCTGTTGGAAAATATGGAGAAAAGATAACGTGTGCTTCCGAAGATGGCCAGTGTGCCGAATCTGATTTTGGAGGTATAGCGGTAATGTATTGGTCAACTTCGTACGATGTGGATTATGCATCGTATGCGCTGAAGATAACGAAAGATTCTGATCAAGCGCAACTGGAATGGATGGATAATCTATATTATGGAAGTATCCGTTGTATAAAGGGAAATCCGGAGCCTGAAGATGAATCGGAAATGGATTGGGCTGACGAAAGCGATGTAGTCGAAGGTGAAGGCTCCGACGAAGCTGACGTGGGAGAATAATTATCTTGAATCTCAAGGTCTGCGGAGAAAACGGGTTCCTCAGTTCCGTCGTCACATTCGAATAGTAGGCTGCAGCCATCGCGCATATCGATGACGCGGCCTTTTTTTGTGCGCTTATGCCGTTGGCGGGAAGCTTGTATTTTAAGCGGAAATTGTAGTAAGAGAATTCTTAAAAAAAACAAAGCCTCGGTTCACAAACCGAGGCTATCTTCATGAATAAAGTTATGGATGCATCGTGTTTTGGTTGAATCTCGCCATGAAAAAACCTCGTTAAAGATTCTTTCATGGCGGGGTTCGAACCCGCATCTCTCCTTTCGTCAAGGGAGGCTCTTCCAATTAAGCTACACGCGCATGTTTGCGATAGTTACAAATAATCTTAAAAAAGCCATATTGTTGCGAGCAATGTGGCTTCAATCATTCGCAACGCAAATAAATATAGGATAAAATAAATAGTTTGTCAATAAAAATAGGGCTGCGGAATGCTATTTAAGAATAAAATAAGAATTGAGGCTGGTTAGGGAAGACTGTAAGAAATAAGTATAGATTGTTTTGAAGAAAAAAAGGTAGATTGAAGAAAAAAGGATAAAAAAATGGACGATAAAGAGAAAAAAGCAATAAAGGTCTTTCAAAATAAGAAGATAAAGGACGTTGCTACTAAAGAAAAAGATTCTTTTTTTTCTGTGCGATATATTCCGTCGAACTCTATTCTAAAACAAGTTGAAAGTATTAGTAATCAAAAAACTAATTCAATACTTAATTCTTGGGTAAGACTTGCTGCTGATGAAAAAACCTATAAAAGACAAATAGAGAATGAAAAAAGAATATTAGAAATATCCTCAAGAATTTTGGGGCAAATTAATGATGATAAAAAACGTAATGAAAATATTCGAGAGTTGGAAAATGAAACTTTAAAAAAATATTTGTTATCTAGGTTATCTCAAAAAGCTCAGGAAAAGAAAGGTGAGAAAAACTTTTTGGATGTTTTTCGGTTGAATTCAAACCATAAATCAGTTGTTGTTTCCATTGATATACGAGATTCAACACAACTTATGCTTAATGCAAAGACACCAGAATTGTTTGCAGAATTTATCAGCGACGTTTCGGAAAAAATATCAAAAGTGATAAAAGAAAATTATGGTATACCAGATAAATTTACAGGTGATGGATTGTTGTGTTTTTTTCCGAAAGGATATTCTGGAGAAGATGCCATTTATTATGCATTAAGAGCGTCTGCTGCCGCTCATAAACTTTTTGAGACAGAGTACAAAAAGCATTATGATAAGTTTTCTGTAGTTAAAGCAGATGTTGGTTTAGGAATTGGAATAGACTATGGAGATGTGTTTTTTGCCCCGATATGTCAGGAACCTACAATAGTTGGTAAACCGGTTGTTTATGCGTGTAGACTGTCTGCGGCTCCAGCATATCATACGTATTTAAATCAGCCGGCATTTGAATGTGTAGAAAAGAAATATTCACACCTTTATTCTTTTGATACTCATACCATTTCTTTCAAAAACCAGGGATCTATGGTTGCGTATGATGTTGATCTGAATTTTGACGCAATTTCGCCAAAGGAACCGGAATGGTTGAATGATAATTAAAGCTTAGACTCGATTTAATCTCTACACTTCTAAATCGGCGGAGTAAACTACTTCGGTAGTTCCGTCGTCGCATTCGAATAGCAGGCTGCCGTCATCGTTCATGTCGATGATGCGGCCTGTTTTCTTTGTGGCGCCTGCGCTGTTGTCGCGATTCTGGTCGGTGCAGCGGTTGTTCACGACGACGGTGCCGCGTGCGCCTATAAACTGGTCCATCTTGCGCCAGGCGGCAACCCACGGCGATATCCCGAAGGCTCGGAACTGCCCGATGGCGCGCTCCAGGCCTGCGACAAGCGACTGCAGCAGTTTTTCGCGGTTGACGCTTCGCCCGCAGATATCCTTGAGGGTAGTGACGGCCCTGCCCAGGTGCGCGTAGTCCGCGGGGTCGCTGTTCACGTTGATTCCGATTCCCATGCTGATGGTGGGAGTGCCTTTTATATAAACTAATTCAGCGAGTATCCCGCAGAACTTGTGCTTGCCGCACAGGATGTCGTTCGGCCACTTGACAGTGATTTTCCCGATATCCCTGTTGCCGAGCCCCTGCGCATTGGAACTATCTTGCAGGTCCCGGAATATCTCGGCGAATGTGAGGGCTGCCACCTGCGTAATCTGCGGTGCGGATGCAAGCGGAATTCCGTCGAGCGGGATGAGGATATTGAAGTAGAGGTTCTTGCCGGCGGGGGAGGCCCATGTGCGTTCGTGCCGCCCGCGGCCGGCTGTCTGCGTGTCGGCGACAATGAGCGTGCCGGGTACGATTTCACCCGCGGAGGCGCGTGCCTTCATCAGGCTATGCGTGCTTTCAATGGAATCGAAAAGGAATGCGGGTGCGTCGCCGAATCCCGCGAGGTGCCATTCTGAAAATTTTGCTTCGGGCGAAAACATATTCAAATGAAGATCCCCGGACAAGCCGGGGATGACAAGCTATTCTTCGTCTTCCTTCTGTTCCTGCAGTTCCTTGAGCGCTTCTTCGGGGAAGATGGTAAAGAATTCGCGCTTGCGGTCTTCGAAGAGTTGCAGCATGCGTTCCTGTTCGAACTGCTCGCGGTCGATGTTCTGCATGAAGAACTCGTCGCGGGCGAAGTCGCGGGTGGTCATCATTTTCTTGAGGTCGTCGGAGATGTCCATGCGGTCCCATAGGATATAGTAGGACTGCACGTCCAGACTGCCGAAAATGTCCACGTTCAGGAAGACGGAATTGGCCTTGCTGGAATCGACGAGTTCGACTTTCGTCTCGCGCTTTTCGGGACGGAAAACCTGGGCGTCGCTCACGTTCTGGGGGATATCCTTCGGGGTGTCTTCGGCAAAAGAGAAAACGGCGAAAGCGGCGGCCATCACGGCGGCGATGCAGAAAGCCCTATGTGGATTCCGGATAGTCATGGATACAATATAAATTCAAGTTTGTTAAAAAGCGAGGGCCGTGCAAAAGTTTGTGAGTAAAATCCCCGGAAACTGCATGGAAAATCCATTTTTTACGGTGCGAGCGGCATCCAGGGCTTTACAACGTCGATGGACTTGAGCTGCCCTTGGCGGTTGCGGCGGATGGCAGCCGCGGCGATCATCGCCCCGTTGTCGGTGCTGAGGCTCCTGTCGGGGATGCAGAAACGGATGCCGTGGCGGCCGCAGTAGTCTTGGAGGCGGTTCCTGAGCCATGCGTTCGCGCTGACCCCGCCACCGACGACGAGCGTCTTCATGCGGGTCTTCTTGAGCGCGTTGATTGTTTTTTCCACAAGGCTGCCAACGATGGCGTCTTCGAGGGAGGCGCAGATGTCGCCCAGGTTCTTTTGGATGAATTCCGGGTCGTGCGTCTCGGTGTAGCGCAGCACGGCAGTCTTTAATCCGCTGAACGAGAATTCGCAGTTGTCGTGCGAATGGAGGGCTCGGGGAAATTCGACGAACTTGCGGTTGCCGTTTTGGCCGAGCCTGCTTATTGTCGCCCCTGCGGGGTACTTGAGGCCGAGCAGCTTGCCGCATTTGTCGAACGCTTCGCCTGCGGCGTCGTCGCGGGTGCGCCCGATGCTCGTGTACCTGAATCCGGGTTCTTCCATCACGAGTTCGGTGTGCCCGCCCGAGACGGTGAGCGTGAGGAACGGCGGCTCTATATCCGGGTTGCTGAGCCAGGCGGCGGCGAGATGGCCTTCGAGGTGGTTCATGCCGTAGGCGGGAATCTGGAGGTCGCGCGCAAGCCCTTTTGCGAAGCTCGCTCCCACAAGAAGCGGCCCCATGAGGCCCGGTCCCGTGGTGTAGGCGATTGCGTCGATATCCTTGAGACCGATGCCCGCTTCCCTGACGGCCGCTTCCGCGATGGGGGCAATCTTTTGCAGGTGGGCGCGAGCTGCAATTTCGGGAACGACGCCGCCGTACAGCGCGTGTTCGTCAATCTGGCTGTAGAGCGGGTTCGAAAGGACCTTGAGAGGTTCGTCCTGCAGGACGGCGCAGGCGGTCTCGTCGCAGCTGGATTCGATGCCGAGCCAAATCATTCGAGTTTCTCCTCGGAATCCTCGCTCAACGAATCGGCCGGGGCGACAGGTTCTGACTTGATTTTTTGGAGCGAGACCTTGTCTGGCGAGAGCTGGATTGCCTTGATGGACATTTCGCGGTTGACATCTGACCCGAGCTGCAGCTTTACCGTCGGCGCGAGGCTGTCGACGTCTTCTATCTGGAAACGGTTGTATTCAACAAAGAGGTTGACGTTGTTGATGCTTACGGAGTCGAGGATCCTTTCGCCGCCGGTGATCTCGACGGATACGCTTCCGGGGGTGAGCCTGAATGCGCCCCTCTCGAAAATGCCGATGAGCTGCACGGGGACGTTCCTGATGGTCTTCTTGCCGATTTTCTGGATGCTGACCGAGATATCGATGATGGAATCGCTCGGCGTCACGTGTGCCGGAAGCTGCTTGAAATCCAGGGGGATGGAGAAGGTGGTGTCCGCCTTGAGCGAATCGAAGATGGTCGAGTCCGTCGGTATTTCGATGATGCGCGTGATGACGTTCCTTGCTCCGGAAACCGTGACGTAGTCGGGAGTCATCTTGGGAAGGTCCGTCAGCAGGTAGCCCGTTGCCGCATCGAAGGTGGACATGGAACGGATGGGGATGTTGCGCACGATTCGCGTGTCGAGGTCAATGTCGATGAAGAGGAGCTGGTTGTCCGGCTCGATAAAGCGGATGTTCGGGAAGGCGGGCGCGGAAAAATTCTTGTCGGTGATGTGCATGCGCATGGAACCGAGCTCCGCATCCTGGAGGTCGACGATGATTGCGGCGACGGTCGTATCGTTGTTCTTGAGTTTTGACTTGAGGCGCATCAGGTCGAATGGGGCGCCCTCGAGCGTGACTTCCATGAAATGCGGCGGCTTGGAAGCGATGGCTAGCAGCTCGGGCAGTCGGACCAGGCGCACGGGCACTTCCATGGTCACCTTGAAGGTGTTGAGTGACATGACATAGAGCCACAGTGCGATTCCGAAAATGAATGCCGTAATCTTTAATGCGATATGTTTCATAGATGCCCCGAGAGACCCTCTTAAATTTAGTTATATTCAATGCGTGTTCGGACAGATAAGGTATCTAATATCGGAATCTTTTCGTGGGTGGCGGCAACATCGCACGGTCATTTTGCCGTCGCTGCTTACGATTTTTTTGAGTTCGCTGCTGCTGGCGGCGTCCCTTACGGCCCTGGGCGGTGTTTTCCGCATCCTCCGTGCCGAGGGGTCGCTCTATACGGTCGAGGCTTTTTTGCCCGAGAACGTGTCTGCGGATTCGATTGGCGCCATCAGGAACCGGCTCGAGCATTTCAGGAATATCGACTCGGTCGAGTTCGTGAGCGCGGATTCGGCGCTGGCTGATTTCCGTAGGCATTTTTCTGGCGAGATGCTGGACCTTGTCGACGAGAATCCTATCCCTCCGTTTTTCCGCATGACCCTGGTTCCGGGTGCGCGTAACCCGTCGGACCTGGTCGATGTCATGAATGCGCTGTCCAGGGAGGGGTCGTTCGAGGAAGTGCAGGCTCCCGTGGCTTGGGCGACCCGTGTGTCGGAATGGAAGTTCAAGATGGTTTTCTGGCCCATTTGCTTGAGCGTCATGCTGTTGGTGACGCTCTCGCTCATCATCTGCAATTCGGTCCGTCTGTCGCTGATGTCGAGGAAACTTCTCGTGGAGAACATGAAGTATGCGGGCGGGAGTCCCTTCTTCATCGAGTTCCCGTTTGTCCTTGAGGGGATGATGCAGGGTTTTGTCGGCAGCGCTCTGTCGGTCCTGCTGCTTGGGGCGGTCGTCAATTCCCTTGCGCGCGCCATGCCGATGCTTGCTGAAAATATCGGAGGCCTCGGTATTCTCCTTGCCCTTGTCGTGTGCATGGTGACGGCGCTCTCGGCCTATTTCAGTTATCGTACGGTCCAGGAGTTCCTCCTCGCCAAGCGGAACGAACGGGACTAGCCATGCGTCTGCTTGTCGCACTGCTGTGTTTATTTGTTGGCCTTTCCGTGGCGGCTCCGAAGAAGACGGAAGCCCAGATCAGGGAGCAGAAGAACGCCCTCAAAAAGCTGGAGTCCGATCTTGCCAAGAAGCGCGAAGAGCTCGTGCTGCTCGAGACGGAAGAGAAGGGGGTCATCAATACGATTTCGCTTTTGGACCAGAATCTGAACCAGACGCGCATCTATATCAACGAGCTTTCGAAAAACGAGTCGCTGGTGCAGCGTGCGGTAGAACAGCTCCAGCACGACATCGATTCCCTGGACCAGAAGATACACGTGCGTCGCGAGGCGATGAAGGTCCGCATCCGGAAACTGTATGTGAGCGGCCGCTACAGCGATGCCGAGGTGCTCTTCCAGCTCCTGACGCGCGAAGGGAACCCTCAGCGCGAGGCGTACTGGGTGCATCACGTGCTGAACGAGGACCGGGTGCAGGTGGAAACGCTTGCCGCGATGATGGCCGAACGCGATGAGATGAAACGGCAGGAGGAAGAGCACCTGGCGGATTTGGGAAAGTTGCGTGAAAAGAAAGCTCGCGAAGAGAAGGGCCTTGTGACGCAGATGGGGAACCAGGAACAGATGCTCCTGAGCCTCAAGCACGACAAGGCGATGCAGCAGCGGGCCCTTCAGGAATTTGAAAGAAACCAGAAACTGATGCTGACGCTTATCGCGAAACTGGAAGAAAAGCGCAAGCGCGAGATCGAGGCGGCGAGGAAGGCGGAAGAGGCCCGCAAGGCCGAAGCGGCGCGACGGGCGAAAAAGAAGCAGAAAGAAACGAAAACGGTCACGAAGCCGAAGAAGACGATCGCGGGTTCGGTCAAGGGACCGAAGTGCATGCCTCTCGAAGGCGATATCATAAGCCAATATGGCCTGCAGGAACATCCGGTCCTCCACATTATGACCCGGAATCTCGGGGTGGAAATCCGCGGTAAGCGCGGGGCGTCGGTTCGCGCCGCTGCGGCGGGAACTGTCGCCATGGTTGCCGAAATCGATGGCCGCGGCCCCTCCGTGATTATCGAACACGAGGGAGGAACCTATTCCGTCTACGGACACCTGAAGTCCATCCGCGTCCAGGAGGGAAAAACGGTACGTAATTGCGAAGAAATTGGCGAAGTGGGCGATATCGCAAGCCTAAATGGAATTAAATTGTACTTTCAAATTAGTGAAGGGACCCAGACGGTGGATCCCCTGCAGTGGTTGAAACAGAAATGATCGAGTATAGACTGAATGGACCGGTTTCCCAGGAACGCCAGCGCATCCGCGTGATGGCGGCGCTTCGCGAATGCAGATTTCCGCAGGCCATACTTATTGACGGCCCCGGCGGCATCGGCAAGAAGGCCCTGGCCATGGAAATCGCGAAGGCGCTCCAGTGCACGGACCCGAACGTGCGGCCGTGCGGAAAGTGCTTCGGCTGCAAGATGGCGATGGATCCTGGGGCTACGGACAACTGGGTCTTGCCGATGGAATCCAAGGAGGCGCATGCCCGTAGTGCGGACGAAGTGTCGGCGGGTAGTGTCGCGAAGACGGTGCAGGATTTCAAGCAGGCCTACATCGAGGAAATCGTCAAGAATCCCTACCGCATCGATGTGTTCGGTGCAGGTGCCGAAATTTCCGTGGACCTGGTGAGGAACATGACGGGCTCCTTTGCCTTGAAAGGCGACCGGGTCCGGGTGGTCATTATCGCGGAAGCCGACAGGATGAACGATTCTGCGGCGAACGCCTTCCTGAAGACTCTGGAAGAAGTCCCTCCGGATACGTATTTTGTCCTCACGACGTCTTCGCGGGAAAGCCTGCTCCAGACGATTCGCTCCCGTTGCCTCGCGTTGCACCTGTTGCCGCTGACCGATGCCGAGGTCCGCAGCGAGACCCTGCGCGTTTTGGGCGATGATGAAGATGCCGAACTTTCGGACGACGTGGTGGGCCTTGCGGTCGGTTCGCCCGGCAAGGCTCTCTATTATATGAACCGCGCTGCGCCCTGGTGTAAACTGGCCGCGGATTTTGTCGTCTATAGCCTGCGCAACGAGTATAGCGAGGCGTTTGCGAGCCTGGCCGAAGCGTCGCTGGAAGATGCTGCCGAGGCGAACCGTTTTTTGGAAGTGCTCTCGTTTCTGCTTTCGGACCTTTTGCGCAAGCAGGCGCATGCGCCGTTGCGGTTGGCCTCTACGACGGGTGCATTGGACATGGACGCTTTCCCCAGGGTCGATGCGAGCGCTCTGGAACTAGCCCTTTCGGCCGTGCAGGAAACGATGACCCGCATCGCAAGTCGACGCTCGGCTCCGATGGTCTGCCTGCAGTCGCTGTCCATCAAGCTTTTCGAGGGGTTTAAGTGATGCTCGATACGGTGGCATCGACCCTTTCTCGGGAACTCAAGATTCCGCATCTTGTAGCGCGGTTCCTGGTTTCGCGTGGAATATGCAATGCGGTCGATGCAAACCGGATTCTTTCGGACGGAACGGGCGCAGAACACTCTCCGTGGCTCATGATGGGAATGGAAGAGGCCGTGCGCTGGGTGCTGGATGTCCGGGAAAAAAAGCAGAAGGTGTTTATCTTCGGCGATTACGATTTGGACGGCATGACCTCGGTGACTCTTCTGTCGCGAAGCCTTTCGCAGATTGGAATCGAGTCGGACTGGCGGCTCCCGAACCGCTTTGGCGATGGCTACGGGCTTTCCATTTCGGCCGTGGATGAAATGTACGAGGCGGGCGCACGCTGCATTCTCACGGTCGATACGGGTATTACGGCAAACGAGGAAATCGCCCATGCGAAGTCGTTAGGCATGTCCGTGATGGTTGTCGATCACCATCAGCCCTCGGGGGATGGACTTCCGCCTTGCGATGTCCTTCTGGATCCGCATCAGAACGGGGATTCTTATCCCAATCCGGAACTCTGTGGCGTCGGCGTTTCGTACAAGTTGATATGCGCCATCTACGAACGCCTGCAGATCCAGGTCCCGGAATCGCTCCTGGAACTTGTCGCCCTCGGAACTCTTGCCGACCTCGTGCAGATGACACCCGAGAATCGAGCCTTTACGAAGCGGGGGCTCAGGCTGTTGCAGAATAGCGGCTGGCCCGGAATCCAGGCGCTCTATGCTTCGCTGATGAAACCCGGCAGCATGGTCGGCGGCATCGACGTGATGTACAAGGTCGCCCCGCTCCTGAATGCGCCCGGCCGCATGGAAAAGCCGGATCCGGCACTCAAGCTTTTGATGTGCGAAGACAAGAATCTTGCGGGGACGCTCCTTTCCGAACTCAAGGACTGGAATGCGCTCCGCAAGCAAAAGGAAGCGGAAATCACGGAAATGGCCCTGAAGCGCGTGAAGGAAATCTATGGAGACGAGATTCCGAAGGTGCTTGTGGTCGATGGCGAAAACTGGCATGTGGGAGTCATCGGTATCGTTTCGGCGAAGCTGGCTCAGGAATTTGTGCGGCCTGCGGCGGTACTTTCTGTTGTTGACGGTATCGCCCATGCGAGTGCGCGCGCCGTTCCCGGTTTCAACTGGCACAAGGCCCTGTTCAGTTGTCGGGAACTTTTTGACCGATGGGGCGGGCATGCCAATGCGGCGGGCTTTTCCCTGGCTACGGACAAGATTGGCGAACTGCGCGAACGTCTCGAGGCTTCGGCGGTGGAGCAGGGATATTCGGGCGATGCGGAAATCGTGGACGAGTCCCACGCCTATGACATCCAGGTTGCTTTGGGCGAACTCGTCGTCGAGGGCAGCCGTCACCGTATCGACAGGACGGTTCTCGACTATTTTGACATGATGGAACCCTTCGGTGGAAACTTCCCGTATCCGGTGCTCAAGGCGACGGACGTGACGGTTCACCGTGTGAAGGAACTCCGCGGCGGTCACTTGCAGATGGAAGTCTCCCAGGCTGGAAGCCCCGTTTTTTCGGCTATCGCTTTTGGATTGCGGAAGTGCAAGTCGCTCCTGGGCGCGGGAAAGAAAGTGTCTATCGTGTTTGAGCCCTCGTGGAACTACTTCAACAACAAGAAGACCATGCAGCTTTGCATCAAGGCTATCGAATAGCGGACGCATGCGTAAACTCCTTCCCTACTTTTTTTCCTTCCTTACGGTCGTCTTGGCCGGTATAGCCCTGTTCGAACCCTATGTGCGGTTGCGCGACGTGGGGGCGGTTCACGAGATGGCGGAGCCTGTTCCGGAGGCGGAGGAATTCCGGAGTTTCAGCGGACGGGTGGTATTGCCTTCGGTCGATGACATCTACGTGTTGGACAATTCTGCAGGCCGTGATATCCCGGCGTTCGTAAAGTACCTGGAAGGCCGTGCTGCCGGACTCCACTGGCTTGCTCGGGCCTACTTCAAGGCCCACCGCGGTTCGGGGGATGTGGCTCTCGGACTCCGCCTCACCATAGATTCGTTGGGGGTCTTCCATTGTGGGGAGTTCCAGTTCTCGGATGCCAAGGACCGCTCCCTGGAAAGCGACCTCAGGGAACACATCGAATTTTACTGGCGATACCGCCGCAGTACGCAGGGAAAGACGGAAATCTGGTTCCCGATTCGGTGGAATGAAAAGTATAGCCGTTGATGGAGCGGGCGGCTAGCCCTTCAAAATCTTCAGCAGCTGTTCGGTGCGCTTCTCAATGAGGATGAACGCTTCGAACATGCGGGCTTCGCGCCACTTGGTCAGATACTTCACGCGCCATTCCGCGGCCACCTGGTCAGGGGCTTCGGGGGCGTCTTCGTTACGGTACCAAACTTCCTTCGTGATTTCGCGAATCATGTCGCCCATCTCGGCGGCAGGCTGGAGGGACCCCTTGCACAGAAGCAGTGCGCGGAGGTTGTCGAGCAGCACTTCGTCGCTTGGGTTTTCCGAGTCGTCGCGGGCGCAGTCCCAGATTTCGCCGCGGTGGCGTTCCGTCCAGCCCATGAGGTGCTTCTCGGTGCGTTCGAGTTCACCCTTCGCGAGCTTTTCTTCCACGGCTTCGCGGGGGTAGTAGATGCTGTTCGGGTAAAATTCGATCATGGTCATTCCCAAGGTTAATGCCCGGGGCGGGACTTGAACCCGCACGAGGTTGCCCCCAAGGGATTTTAAGTCCCCAGTGTCTACCATTCCACCACCCGGGCAGGTGTGCGTGCCAAATATAGCATTTTCCGTGGCCGCACTTGCCAAAAATTGTTAGATTGTTCTTTGATGACACCTCTTTCGAAAAGTTTTCGTTCTGTTCTGGGGGCAATCGCCATTGCGTTTGCCCTGTGCGAGCCCGCGTTCGCTTATGACGAGGATCTGGATACCTACCGCGAAGTCCGCGAGGAACTCGCTTCGCTCCGTGATAGCTACATCGCCGACATCAACATGGCCATGGAGGAGGCCAATGCGGATAACCCCGAGGGCTGGTTCAAGGCTCGGCAGGACGGGTTCGGGCGATCCTGGAAGGATACGGATTTCGAGGCCCCGATGAGCGAGGTCTTTACCATCGAGGAAATTCCCTACGGGTTCAAGGTTCGCGGGAAAAAGGGCGAATACAAGTTTAATTTCGAGGTCGTGGTCGCAACCCGCGATTCGGACATCTTCTACGTGGTCTCGGTCCGCTCGGGTACAAACCCCGCCGCGAAGGAAATCGTAAATGAGGTCTTCAAGAACGAAGCCTCGGATTACCATAGTCCCTGCCCGAAGGATGCCATTACCTGCTATAAGGGCCGCGCGGTCTACGGAAAGTAGCGAAAATAGTTCAAAAACGGCAAAAAATCTTATTTTTGCATTATAGTAAATAAAACTTTACCGCATCCGGCGTTTTTAATATATATTTAAGGAGCCGGTTGTCCGCGGAGCCGGTTTTTTGAGGTGTATAAAAATCCGCGGAGGGTTTGAATTGCTAACTTTTTGAGTATCAAGTAGTTGTGATTTTGCAGGAGTGCAGGATGAAACTGGGAATACGCCCCGGAAAAGCTGGTTTTACCTTGGTCGAGGTCCTCGTGGTGGTCACCATCATGGGCATCCTCTCCGGTATCGGGGTGGCCAGTCTGCGCAGTGCGGTTGCGAACAGCCGAATCAAGGACGCCGGTATCAACGTGACCGCCTTCATGCAGCGCGCGGCGAACGAGGCTACGCGGTTGAACGAGAAACTGACCGTGGAAGTGGAAAATAACAACAAGTCACTGAGACTTTATAAATGTACTACAGTTGGCGATGATGGAAACTGCTCTGCGCATGATTCACAAATTCTTGATGAGATGACGCTTGAGTCGGTAAGCGCGTTTGTTCCTGGACAGGCTGGTGGTACTGACTGTCCGACGCTTGGGGGCGAAACGACGCTAAATGCCAAGACGTCAATATTGCTTACTCCTAAAATAGGTGTGTCACCTATTTCCAGTGGCTGTATTTTGATCCGATATGGAAGTACAGACCGGTTTGCGGCCTCCATCAAGTCCCCGACGAAGTTCTCTATGTATTATGAGTTGAGTTACGATTCTGGTGCGAGCTGGTTTGAACCGTAGGTGTGTTATGGATAAGTTAATAAAGAACAAGAAAGGTTTCGGCATCACGGAGGTGCTTATCTCCGCGGTGGTTCTCGGTCTTTTGTACATGGCGATTCTCCACATGCAGACGGGCAACCGCGAGGCTTTGCTCCGTATCCGTGGGCGTGACGGCGCCATCGAGGTCGCACAGCAGGTCATAGATTCCCTGAACCGTATCGGCATCGCGTCCATTCCCGATGAGTCTACGCCACCTGGGGACGACAGTGAAGATGAAGTTGTTGGCCATGACTATATCTGGAAATGGGACCCGATACAGCGTTCCTGGGACCGTGGCGAAAAGGTCGGTGGAGGACAGTCCACCATCCAGTATACTCCGACCGTGACGGTTTCTCCTACGACCGACTATACTGCGACAAGCGAATCGAACCTTGAGTCGGTTCAACATGTCTATGCCAAGCAGGTGAACGTGCAGGTCTCCTGGCAGTTCAAGGGCTCCACGCAGTCCATTAATATGTCCACCGTGATTCGCTAGGCCGCATTGACTGTGATTTTCGCCGGGATTTGCTCCCGGCTTTTTCTTTTGGATTTGCATTTCTAATTTTTTTATATACTTTTTAAAGAGTATGGTTTTATTAGGAGATTCCGTATGGTTAGGAAATCTACCCTCTTGAAAACAGCAACTGCGCTTGCGCTTTCTTTTCTTGTGACAATCTCTTGGTCCGCGGACCTTTCGGACGAGCAGGAAGGTGCGTCCAAGTTCTATTGCGTGAAACTGACGCGGGATGTCAATTATAATGCTGCAATCCAGCTGTCGCAGCAGAATGCATCGTACGAACCGGACTCGGGCGAGTCGTGTTTCGAAAAATGGGATTCTCCGGAGGGTTACCAAACGGCATATGAGTTTATTGGCGAACTTCTCTATAATTCTAACGTTCAGCCAGAAGCGTTGTTGCTTGCTTCGGATATCGACTTCGGCGGTTATGACGGGCAGACGCAGTCGTGTAATGAATATTTCAAGCCATTTGAGTTTGATATTACGTCTCAGATAAAACTTACAAGTGCGGAAGACGGTATCTATACGATTAGGGGAATCTGTTATACCTCGCTTTCTGATGAGGCTTCGTTTGGCGGAAACCTGATTGGTTCCGTTCAGAACGTCCGGTTCGAGAACATTCGTCTGGAATCCCTTACCTTTGCGAGCCTTTTTGGCACGGCTGTGAATGAACCCGAAGTGAATAATGTCTATGTTGCAAACGCGGCCATAAGTGCTCCTGTAGCGGGCCTTTTCGTTTCGTCGTCGGTCGGGCTTTATGTGACGGATTTCGAGGGAAGCTCCATTCAGGTCCGTTCTATTCCCGATATGGACTTGAATGACGCTGTCGATTTAATTTATCCTTCTTCGGTCGCGATTGGAGGCCTTGCGGGCAGCGTGTCTAATATGTTTGCGGTCGGCGTCTCCGTAGATGGCCTTAGCGTGTCGAACAACGCATACCTCTGGGATGGTGCCCATCACTTTGTCGAGGAGGTTTCCATGGTTGAAGCGCACATAGGTGGAATTGTCGGTCATACAGGGCGTGTCGAACTGCGCCGGGTGGGGCTTGACAGATCTTTGTTGAGCGACGATGCTTCTGCGGGAAATAAGCAAATGTCTTACCTGGGCGGACTTGTCGGCTCGCTTACGTACAATACGATGGTGTGGTTCCATTCCACCTACACCTTTAGCGATATCACTTGTTCATTGGAAAGGGGCCCGCAACATTGCAAGGCGGGTTATCTTGCAGGTTTGGCTGTATTCTCTGATTCCCTTTCCAAGAATGCGAACGATATAAGTATAGTCTCGAATTTCCATTACACCGAAGCCGCCTATGATTCCGCTTCAGGCATGTTTGGTGAAGCTTACTGCGATTACCTGAAGCCATATATGCCGGATAATGAGCAGGGCCTGGAACATATATCCTGTGCATACGAATTCAATACCTTTGGCGAGCTTTCTGTGTTGGATGATGAAAACGGGGAAACCACCTTCGCTCCCAAGGCCTATGCCCACGGCAACTACCGAAGCGCAGCCGGGAATACGGTGGCGACGGACAACTTTGACTCGGACACCTACATGTTGGGTGGAGATACGCGCGAAGCGGTCTCCGTGGGCATCATTGAGAAGGAGTATATGCAGGGTCAGGCGTTTGCCGATGTCCTGAACCGCTTCAATGCAGATTACGGGAATGCCACGGTGGAGTGGATTGCTGACACTTCTCGCGTTTATCCGTATGTCGCATCGACTTACCATGGAGTAAATGCGGAAATCTCCAACGTGCACAGGATTGTGTTTATGCTTGACTGCATCGAGTCGGGATGCCTTACCGAAAGCGAGGAGCGCATGCTTGGACAGTTTAATAATTACCGGATGGGTACTAACGAGTTCGAATTTGAGACGGACGAATCTGGAGCAATCACAAATACGGCGTGGCTCGAATTTGCGGCTAGCCTAGAACAGCCGAATGCTGACCGCGACCCTGTTCACTGGGAAGGCCCGAGCGACAACGGTCCGTACAAGAGGTTCTCTGCGGACGAGGCGTACGATGGTGATTACTTCTTCAAACTTATGGCAGGTGCTTCGCCAGATTCAAACGGCGTGGATGAGGGAGAAGTTGATGTGGCTTCCTCGACTCTGTTCCTGTCGGGTAACGCTGTCCAGCTTGCCGTAAAGACGGACGACTTCACGATTGGAAATGGAACGCCTTTTGTAAGTGTTTTCCTCGAGGATTTGGACGGAAATGTAATCGATGATTCCACGATGGATTTTCCGAACGGCGGATGGCCCGAAATGATCACGTGGGAAAAGTATCCGCTTGCCGCAGGCATGTACCATGTCGTCGCAAAGATGTACAACGGGAAGGGCGACAATCCGGACGTGCGCGAGTGGGATTTCGAGGTGAATCGCGAAATCGCGAATGATTGCGGAGACTGCTGGCAGATGATTGCGCTTTCGGATGTCGATTTCGATAGCTACAAGTGGAACGATGACGGGGTGTTCTACTGGTGGGATGAATTTGCCAGTTTCGGCGATTACTGGCAGTACAAGAATTTCACAAAGAAGGATTCACCGGAACAGGGAAAGGGGTACTGGTACAATTCGCTCGAAGGCCGCCCGCTTGTGCTCAAGGATGAGGCCTTTACAGGCGAGGCCGTGTGGTCGCTCGATAGCGTAAACAGCGGCTGGAACCTGGTCTCTAACCCTTACGGCTGGAAGATGAAGATTGGCGTTGCTGGTCAGGAAAATCGGGAAGAAAAGCCTGAGTTGGAATTCTGGCGCTGGAACACGCAAACTGGCCAGTACGACCCGCCTGAAGCTGTGGAGGAACTTGAACCTTACGAAGCCGTGTGGGTAAGGCTCAATCGCGGTGTGGCAAAGGATTTGCCGCTTTCTACGGAGCCGGCCTTTGTTGATTTCGTGAATGAGGAAGGTGAAACGGAACCCGTGAAGTCGCTCAACAAGAAGGGTGTGCTTGCGAAGGCGGCCGGCGCCGACGGCTGGGCATTGCAGGTGGAACTCTCCGATGCGAACGGCAAGATGGACAGCTGGAATATGCTCGGCGCGGGCAAGGTAGCCTGGAGTTCCGAGGAACCGCCTGCAGGCATGGGCAACCGCGTGAACCTCAGCATCATGGATGCGGGCAGGCGCCTTGCAAAGAGCGTGAAGGCACTCGGCGAAGACGCGTATGAATGGGACGTGGAGCTTTCGGCAACAAGCGCGCGTGCGGGTTACCTGAAGTTTGCGGGTATCGACGGAATTCTCGCGAGCGGGCTTCGCGTGTTCGTGACTGTCGATGGCGTGACTACCGAAATGCGTGACGGTGAGACGCTGCAGTTGGCGCTTTCTACGACGGCGAAGTCCGCGAACATCCGTGTTGCGAAGTCTGCAAGGAAGGTTGTCGCGCAGACATTGCAGGGCTTGCGCGCCTCGCAGAATGCCGGCGCCTTGCAGGTTGTATTCGATGCTTCTGCCGGCTTGGACGGTGCCAGGTCGCGTGTCGATGTTGTCGATACGAAGGGATCCGTTGTCGCTACTGTGGATTTCAAAGCGGTCGAAGGCTCTAACAGGATTTTGCTGGAAATCCCGCGCCGCGGTCTCCACGTTATCCGCGTTGTCTCTGGTAGCCAAGTCGCCTTGCAGAAGATTTTGCTGCGGTAGCAGATTTTCTAAATTATACCGCACGATGGCAGAGAACTCCCCGAACGCAGGTGCAAAAAAGCCGGATTACTTTCCGGCGATTGACGGCCTGCGCCTCCTCGCGAGCATAAACATCGTGATGCTCCACTTGGGTAGTTCGAGCGCGCTTGCCTACATGGCAAGCAACACTTGGCTTATGCCCGTCTTTACCGCACCCGCATTTGCGGCAGGCATATTCTACGTGTTCGCGGGGTTCCTCTTTGCAAGCAAGTTCAGCGATCCGGAACGCCGCATACCGGTAATCCCGTTCATGTTCGCCCGCATAGCGAAGCTATACCGGCTCCACTTCTTCATGACCCTCCTTATGTTCGTGGTGCTCGTGTTCAAGTTCAGCGGCTACACGCACTTGCCCGGCCCAGGCGAAATCGTTGATTGCGCCTCGGCGGGGCTCGCGAAGATGTTCCACCCCTGGCGTAGCCTGCTCCTGCATCTTTCGCTCACGTGGTCCATCGTTCCCGACCTGGGCATGAAACTCAATGAGCCCAGCTGGTCGCTCACGAGTTTCTTCATGTGCTATGCCATCACGCCGTGGTTCAGCCGCTGGCTCTTTAGGCAGAATCGCCGCACCCTCTGGATTCTCTTCTTCGCGGTGTTCGTCCCGGGCATCGCGTGGGCAGTGTTCTTCGGGCTTTCGGGCAACCTCTGGTTCGACAGTTACGATGAAAAGTACAGGTTCTTCCACATGTTCGCCCCCGTGCGCGTGTTCGAGTACATCTTCGGCATGGTCATCTTCCGCCTGTACAAGGAAGGCTTCTTCGAGTTCCTCAAGAAGGACTACGTGAGCGGAATCATTCAGGCATTGCTCCTTGCCGCCCTCTACGGGAGCCTCTTCCTCATGTCGCCCTCGTTCAATCCCGGCGTAAACTACTTTATCCACCATAGCGTCGCCGTGTTCATCTACGGGCTGTTCGTGCTCTCGCTCCTTTCGGGCAAGGGCTTCATGGCGCGGTTCTTCTGTATCGGCATCGTGCGCAAGGTGGGCCGCGCGAGTTTCTACCCGTACCTCATACACCTGCCGCTCATCACGATTGCTTGGGGTATATGCAACCTGAACACTCCCAAGAACACGCTCCTCTTTATGCTGTTCGTCTACACGGTGAGCACGCTCTACATGGAGTTCAAGGTCTGGAACAAGAAGCGCAGGGCGCGCGCCGTGCAGTCGAAATAGCTGTTGCTTAATGTTCGAAAAAGTCGAGGGGGAGCTCGGTCTTCTTGCGGCCGGCGGGCTCGATGACCGCGGCGGAGAACTTTGCGGCACCGAACAGGCGGTTTACGGTACCGACGACTTCTTCTTCGGTCATGGACTTGATGATTTTCTCGGAGTGCTCCATCGTGTGGAACTCGCCCAGGTGTAGCGTCTGTTCGGCCATGCGGACAACGCGTTTTTCGGGACTGTCGGCGCCGAGGTACATGCCTCCCAGAATGTTTGTTTTGGTGCGTTCGAATTCGCCCTTGTTGAAACCACGCTTCAAGAAACCGTGCGTTTCGTTCAGCGAAAGCTCGAGGGCAGTCTTGAGCTGGTGCGGCTCGGTCGCAAGCGATACGCCCCAGTCGGTGCAGTCGCAGTAGATATCCGCGGTAGAATACACGGAGTAGGCGAGGCCCTTGTCTTCGCGAATCTTCTGGAACAGGCGGGATGCCATGCCCGCACCCATCGCGACGTTGAAAAGCGAGAGGGCGCAACGCCCGCGCTCGTCCATCAGGTTGCGGTCAAAGCTCAAGCCCCAGAAGAGGTTCGACTGCGCGATGTCCTGTTTCTGCACGACCTTCACACTGTTGTGTGCCCGGTAGGTGTCTGCGGGCAACACGTCGGAACATTTTTTTTGTGCGAACTTTTCCGCACAAAGTTGAACGAGTTCCTCGTGGTCCACCTTGCCCGAAGCGCAAATTAGGAGCGGAATCTCGCTTATGACCTGCTCCCTATACTTGAGCATCTGCCTGTGCGTGAGCGCCTTCACCTGCTTGACGGTGCCCGTGATGGAATGTGCGATGCCGCTGCCCTTGAAATGGATGGCGTTGAACACGTCGCCCACGATTTCTTCGGGAATGTCGTCGTAGCTGTGGATTTCCTCGATGATTACGCGACGTTCTTTTTCCATCTCGCCCTTGTCCATGCGCGGGTGCATGAGCATGTCGGCAATCACGTCTATAGCGAGCGGAAGATGGCTCCGTTCAATCTGCGCGTAGAACCCGGTCTCTTGCCTTGTGGTGTATGCTTCCAGGTTCCCGCCCTTGTCCTCGATGGCGTGCGCGATTTCGAGGGCGCTGCGCTTTTCGGTTCCCTTGAATACCAGGTGCTCGTAAAAATGACTTAGGCCAAATTCATCCTTCGCCTCGTGGCGGGATCCGCGCGGCACCCAAACGCCAACCGCAACCGAGTAAGCGTGCGGCATGTAGTCTGTCAGGATGGTGATGCCGTTATCGAGAACTGTCTTTTTTACAATCTGCTTCATAGTGTATCGTTTTAATTTTGTTCGCGGGATACTCCCTTTCGGTGCGTGTAATCCCGGTGCTTCGCCTTGACTTCTTCGCTTGCATTCATGCAGGTGGTGAGTTTGTAGTAAAAATCCTCGATTTGTTTCGGGGTATAAATTGTCTTACGTCCCGATATGCGCTTGAGCAGGACATCCTGCAGTTCGCTGCAGTGGACGATGCTCCAGAATTCGTTGTCCTTTGGTACCTTGCGGAGAATGCAGCGGTCGCTGAATACAATGAACGAAATAAAGTGAGCCTGCTCGTGGCGGATTTTCAGGAAATGTTCCAGTGCGAGGATGTGTCCGATGTTTTGGCGGATGGGGTTGTGGAACGTGTGCTCCGTGTGCTCGGTTAGGTGCTGATTCCAACGTTCGCTTTCGAGGTCGCCCGAGATTTTGCCGGAGAGGTTCTTGCTTTCGAGAACGTAGAATCCCGACTGGTGCAAAAGCAGCGCGTCGATTTCGGTGTAACCTGCGCGCGCGGGAACGTAGAGGTTCCGCATTAGCACGTACTTGCGCTTGTCGGTGTCGCAGACGCGTGCGGTGAGCGCCATCATCGCCGCTTCGCCGAAAATGCCGCGCGGGTCGTTCACGATGCGTTCATCGTTGAATTTCGGGTCTAGCTTGAAGAAGTTCTCGCTGCGGTTGGGGGCATGCGTGATTCCGTAGCCTCCCAGTTCGAAGGGCTTGCCCATGTCGCGAGCTTTATTCCCGAGTCCCTGGCGCCGTTCGTGCTCAAAATCGTGAAAGGTCTTGCGCCGTCCATCGCTGTGGTACATCTTGTGGTTCTTTTTCGGCGCCTTGCCCTTGATCTTGAAAAAGACAAGGGCGAGCAGCAGAATTAAACCGAGGAGAGTCGAAAGCGAAAAGGACATGCCGCAAGTATAGAAAAACTAGACTCTGCCGAATCGCCTTGTCTTGCGGAAGGGCTTGTCGCCTCTCTTTTCGCCGAAACCCCGCTCGTCGCGGTCCCTGTGGAACTTGCGGTCGCCGAACATGCGTTCTCGGCGGGCCTTGCGGTTTTCGAACGGGTGCGCCTTGTCGTGCGGCTTGGTTCCGGGAGCGGGGCCGGTGGGCGGCTCGTCGGTCATCAGGCGGAAGCGGGCTTCGTTCCCGCGGATGGTCATGCCCGACAGAATGTCAAGCACTTCCTGCGGCATGGTCTCGGGAAGCTCTACGGTGCTGAACTTGTCGAACAGCTTGATGCGACCGATGTTAGAACTGCTGATGTTGCCTTCGCCGGCGATGGCGCCCACGATGTCCTTGGGAGTCACGTGGTCGCGGCGGCCTACGCCCAGGTAATAGCGCAGGTAGCCTTCCTCGACTCCATTTTCGCCTTCCTTGCGCTCCTTGCGGAGTCGATTCTTTTCTTCGCGGTCGAGCCCGAAGTTGTCTCCGCGTTCGCGGCGTTCGCCTCTTTCGCGCGGGGCGTCGAGCGGTTTCAATTCCGGGAATAGCGGCTGCTTTTTCTGCCAGATCTTGATGACGGCGGCAGCGACATCTTCTGCCGTAATTTCATGCACGGAACCGTCTTCGAGAGCGACGCCGTTTTCCATATTGCAGCCTTCTGCGACCATGCTCTGGACAAGTTCCTTGAACTTGTCGAGTTCGCCGTAGCTGAGCACGCTCTTGATTTTTGCCTTGAACGCGGCGACACGCTTTGCGCTGATGACGTCGGCGGTCGGCATCTCCATCACCTCGATGGGCTGGCGGGTGGCCTTCTCGATGGTCTTGAGCATGCGCTTTTCGCGCGGGGTAATGAAGAGGATTGCGTTCCCGCTTCGCCCGGCGCGGCCCGTACGACCTACGCGGTGCACGTAGGATTCCGTATCGTAGGGAATGTCGTAGTTTACCACGAGCGAGATGCGGTCCACGTCGATACCGCGGGCGGCCACGTCGGTGGCGACGACGATATCGAGCTTGCCCATCTTGAGGCGGTTGATGGTGCGTTCGCGCATGGACTGCGCGAGGTCGCCGTTGAGCGGGGCCACGTTGAATCCGCGGCTTTCGAGCTTCTCGGCGACTTCGGTGGTGCTCTGCTTGGTGCGCACGAAAATCAGAACGCCGTCAAAGTCTTCGCCCTCCAGCACGCGGGCGAGCGCCTCGATCTTGTGCTCGTTTTTCACCAGCAGGTAGCGCTGTCGGATATTCTCGACGGTCGTCGTCTTGCCTTCGATGCGGGCTTCCTCGTATTCGCCGAGGTGCTGGTCGATAATCTTCTTGACTTCGTTCGGCATCGTGGCGCTAAAGAGCGCGCGCTGGGCCGTGGCCGGGATTTCTTTCAGGATGGTTTCCACGTCTTCCATGAATCCCATGTCGAGCATCTCGTCGGCTTCGTCGAGCACGATGGCTTTCACGCCCGAAAGCACGATGGAGCCGCGCTTGATGTGGTCAATGAGGCGGCCCGGGGTGGCGACCACGATGTTCGCCTGGCGCTTGAGGGCGCGCAACTGCACTGCGATATCCTGCCCGCCGTAGACGGGAACTACGTGCACCTTCGGCATCTTGGCGGCATACTGCTGGATAGCTTCCGCCACCTGGATGGCGAGTTCGCGTGTCGGCGTGAGCACGAGCATCGTGGTCTCATGGCCGTTGAAGTCGAGCCTGGAAAGCAGCGGGAGCGAGAAAGCGGCTGTCTTGCCGGTACCGGTCTGCGCCGTGCCGAGCAGGTTTGCTCCTTGCAACAGTGCCGGGATCGCCTTCGCCTGGATGGGGGAGGGAGTCTCGTAGTTCATCGCCTTGATGGCTTCGAGAACTTCGTCGGCAAGTCCCAGGTCTTCGAAGGTTACGAGTGCTTCGTCGCCCGGATCTTCGTCTGATTCTTCGGCCGGTTCCGCGCAGTCCTTCTTCGACTCGGCATAATCCTCGTCCGAGGTGGATGAAGTTGCCGAATCGTCATCTTCAGGCTGTTCGACTTCGCCGTCCTCGATTTCGACCTTCGTACCGACTTCGATGGCCGATTTGGGGCCCTTCTTCAGCACGTCGCCTTCTTCGTCGACGACAACGCCGTTCGGGTTTGTTGCGAAGAATGCGGCCTCGTCTGCCTCGTCTTCGTCGGCGCCGCCGGCGATGGCAATCAGGAAAGCGTCCGCCTCGCGTGCAATTTTGGATTCCGGGTCAATTTCCTCTTCAGGGATACGCTCTTCGGTATCTTTCGACATAGTTCACCTTCAGGACCCGTAAACTTCATCTGCGGCCCATGCCGCACTATCGAATGGTTCTAGCGCCGGTTGCCCGGCCGAACCTTGAAAAGCCCCGAAGCGCACTCGCGCTTATAAACCTGAAGTTCTGTTGGATCCTTTTTTTGGATTCGCGGCCAAATGTAGAAATACGGCAGGCCGTTTCAAAGGGTGGCAAGAAAAGAAAACGAGCGGGGGAAGACCTGTCGTGGGGCCTAGGGTAGACAAACCGCGAAATCTTTACTAAATTATGCGAACCTTGGAGAGATGCCAGAGTGGTCGATTGGGCCGGTCTCGAAATCCGGAGACTGTCACAGGTCCGAGGGTTCGAATCCCTCTCTCTCCTTGAAAAAATAAGGAACCCCTTGCGGGTTCCTTATTTTTTCATAGGGTAGCGGTTCGAACCCTCGCAGAGGGTTCGACAGACGTCTGCGGAACGCAGTGAAGCGCAGACGTCTGAGATTTTGGCCGAAGGCCAGAACCCGAAGGGCTGCACGGGAATGAAATGACCGCGCAGTCCATCCCTCTCTCCAATCACACACTTTCATAGCTCTCCTCGTTGTCGCACTCTCAACAAAAAAAACTCCATACCCTTGTATGTTAATAAAAATAAACCTAAATTTGTGCGCGAAAATTTTCAAACAGGAGCTCAAAATGAAAAAATTCGTCTATATCGCCATGATTGCTGCGGTCGCTTTTGCCGTGACCGGTTGCGCCGGAATGATACCCGTGCAGCAGACCCAGAAGAAGGAAGGACCTGTCCGCACCGAGAAGTACGGCTACGTCGACAAGCAGAGTTCTACCATGGGCGTCTATGGCGCCAGCACCTACGAGATTGTCGGACCGGTGTCCTGGGAAGACAAACACAAGTGTTCCGTTCTGGATTTTGTCACTTACGCAACGGTCACGAGCCCGAGGAACGGAGCCCAGGACGTCATCAATGTCAGGGCCGAGGAACTCTGCAACAACGTCAATGGCGAAAAGAAATGCTCCTGCAAATACTGGGGCCTCTCGATCCGCTACAAGATGCTTTCTTCGAGGGAAGTCAAGGACATGCGCTCTACCGCCGAAACTCCGTCTGACGCTTCCGTCAACCAAGAATAATTGTCTGTTAGCGTAATGAAGAAATTATTGCTCGTTTTGCTCGCCCTCGCCTGTCTCGCGTGGAGTGACGATTATGGAGACCGAGGTGCTTACGGTTCAACGGCGTATGGCTCGACGGCGTATGGCTCGACGGCCTACGGCTCGACGGCGTATGGCGAGAAGGGATATGGTACGGCCGGCTACGATGGTGCCGAGAATCCGAAATCGAAGGCGAAGTCTTCCAAGGAGGCGCCTTCCTCGTCTTCGTCTTCCTCGATTTTTGGCTCCTTGCTCTCGAAAATTGCTCCCGCATCCCAGACGGCTTCGTCCGCAGGTGGAGCATCCGGAGCGTCCTCGGCAGGCGACGTTTCTTCCGCCAAGCCTAAGACAGAAAAATCCGGAGATCTCAAACCGTACAAGTTCAGGCTTGTGTTCGATCTTGACGGCTTATTTTACGATGCCGATCGCATTCGCTTTAATGGCTTAGGCGTTGGGGCTAATGTGCAGGCCTTTATGCGCTCGGGCCAAGGAAAATTCTTCGTGGAATATGGCCTGGGTCTGGGGCTTAGCTCGTGGACTTACGAAGACAGCTATTACGACGATATCTGGGAATGGTGGGTCTATAATATAGATGCGCTGGTCCAGGGTGGGCTGCAGTTAGGGAACGCCATTTTGCGTTTTGGCGGGTATGTCGGTTATTTGAAGGATAACGACGTCCGCTATGGTTACTATGACGACAATATGTTAGTGAACAATTATCACTATGGTATTGCTTTGGGTGCGTCGTACTATTTTTCCCGCGTCGAGCTGGGCGTAGTCTTCAGGGATGACCTTTCCGAGATAAATCCTGAAATCGGGAAAATGGACTTCGGGAAGAAAGGCTTTATCAGCGGCGGCTTCTCCGTCGGCCTCGTCTTCTAGAACGCCTGGTAAATCTGGAATATCGCGAGTATCTTCCCGATAATCGCGGGGATTCCCGGACACAGGAAGCAGAGGATTACGCGGGTCACGCGGTTCTTCCACCAGCGCTTCACCTGCCAGATGTCGTCGGAGAGGGTTTCCATCTCGGATACGCGCGGCGGCCTCATGTACACTTGCGTGAGCGCGGTAAAGAAACCGACGCCGATAAGTGGAGTGAGTCCCGTGAATGGGGCGACTAGCAGCGCTACCAGAATGGTGAGCGGATGCCCGCCTGCAATAATCGTACCGAGCATGGCGCCGCCGCCGGTGAGCATTGCCCATTGCAGGCTCAGTTCGCCAGCCTTCTCTACGCCCGCGTTGTAGCCCACGAAGATGATGCTTGCGACAATCGCGATGGGGATGGCCCATCCGATAATTTTCCAGATGGGAGCCCCCTTCGGGATGACCGAGATGGATTCCTCGCTCGGGAGTTCCTTGTTTTCTTCGATGATGCTTGCGATGCCCCTCATGTGGCCCGCGCCGATGACGGCCACGATCTTCTTGCCTTCCGCATTTTTGATTTTGCTTGCAAGGAACTGGTCGCGTTCGTCGATGAGCACCTGCTTCACCTCGGGGAATGTCTTGCCGAACTCCTGCATCATGGAGTTGAGGGCGTCCTGCTCCTTGATTTTTGCGAGTTCCTCCTCGCTGATTTCGGTCTTGTCGAAAATGCTCCCGAAAAGGCCGCCCAGCAGGCTGAACTTGCGGTACCAGGGGGTGCATGCCCAGGTGCGCCTGAGTGTTATCTTGATGTCGCGGTCGGCGAGGACTAGAGGAATTTGCCTTTCGTTCGCTATGTTGACGGCTTCCTTGAGCTCGGAACCGGGTTTCACGCCCGTTTGGTCGCCCATGCGCTTCTGGTAGGAACCCAGCACGAGGTTCGCGATCAGCGTCGAAAGTTGCTTTTTCTTGATGACTTCCTTTAGGTCCGTCTTTTTCCAGCGGTCGGGGTCCTGGATGGACTTGAGACGGCCTTCGTCGAGTTCCACGCAGACAGTATCCGGCTTTTCGGTTTCGATGGTCTCGTGGACCAGTTCCAGCGAGGTCTTCGAAATGTGTGCGGTGCCAACAAGGATGATTTCTTTGTTGTCGGGCGTATGGATGCGGTAAATGTCTGCGTTTTCGCTCATGGTGGGGTGAAAAATAGAAAAAAAGGGGCTCGGATGTCGTCGTAACTGCAATAATGACACGGAGTTAGCTGAAAAATAGAATTTTTTTTGGCTTTTTTATAAAAAAAATGTTATATATTTGAAGTGGTATCATTTTTTTGGGAGGTTTCCTCTATGAAAAAGTTATTGATGGGATTGGCTCTTTTTGCTCTGGTGTTGTCCGGTTGCGCCGGCACTTCCGATGACCCGGAAGCCCTCGACAACGCCCTTGTAGGCTTTACCTCTTGCGTGCAGAGCTCGCGCTGGCAGGAAGCCCTCGAATATGTCACTTCGGACGAAGCCCGCGAAATCAGCAGCGACGGTTACGAATTCAAGCAGGAATACCAGGTCGCCGCACGCCGCCTGCCGCTCTCCACTCTCCGTAAGGCTGGCCTCAAGGTCGATGGCCACGGTCGCCTGGTGGGCATCAAGGCCGCCATGGATGAAGCCAACGAACGCTACGTCGTTTCCGAGGAACAGGCCAAGGTAGGCACGAACCTCGAGGAAATGGAAAAGCAGCGTATCCAGCGCCGCCTCGAAGAAGGCCAGAAGATCCTCCAGGGCGAGGAAGAAGAGGCCAAGGCTGAACCCGAAGTCGAAGTGTTCACGAACAAGTTGACCGAGGAAGAAAAGAGGAAGTACGGCAGCACCCGTGACCTCCAGGCTCCCGAGGAATACAAGGACGAGAATACGGAAGAAGCCGAAGAACAGATCTTCAATGGTGACTACGAATCCAACGACTAGCTGTTAGTTTGTTTTGAACGAATCCCCGGCGCCCGTCGGGGAATTTTTTTAGGAATTTTTGATGTCCCGTTTTACCGCAAAAATGACGTTTGCCTTGGCGGCGCTCCTTCTCCTTGCGGCGTGCGGCGATTGGACCGCCGGATCCCCGGATGCGGACGGCGCCGTATTTAGCCGCTCGTACCGATACTACTACGTGATGGACTGCCGGTTCGACGGCATCGGACTTTTCGATTGCAGCCTTGCCGCTCCGATAAGCCCTGCCTATACGGCCTCGCTCCGGATCGATTCCGACGACCTCGCAACGCTCTCTTTGGACGGCAACTACAGCTACTATTATACGACCCACGAGTACACCTCGGGGCACGACGACTACGGTAGTTACTACTACTTCTACGACAACGGCTGGGAGCTGACCTTCTACAAGGACGGCTCGGAGCTGATTTTCTGGGATACCGACGAAAATACTGCCACGGTTTACCTCAACGACTTGGACTACGAGTAGTTTTTTCTAAATTTGCGCTCACTATGGTAAAAACCAGTGAGCATTTCGTTATCGCCCTTGATGGCGGTTCGGGTACCGGGAAGAGCACCACGGCGAAGATCGTGGCGAAGACCCTCGGTATAACCTACCTCGATACCGGCGCCATGTACCGCGCGGTGACGCTTGCCGCCCTCGACAAGGGTCTGCCGGCCGAAGAAGGCCCCGCCATGGACGAACTGCTCTCTGACCTCACCCTCGGGTTCGACTCCGAAAACCACATCCTCATCAACGGTGTTTGCCGCGAAAGCGAAATCCGCGGCATGAAGGTCTCGAGCAACGTGAGCATCTACTGCGCCCTCCCCTCCGTCCGTACCGCCATGACCAGGCAGCAGCGCGAAATCGGCAAGAAGCAGAGCTGCATCCTGGACGGCCGCGACATCGGCACGGTCGTTTTTCCCGACGCGAAGTACAAGTTTTTCATGGTGACGGACGTGAAGGTCCGCGCCGAACGCCGCTACAAGGAACTCCTTGAAAAAGGCGAAAAGGTTACCCTGGAAGAAGTCCTCGAAAATCTGGTCGAACGCGACCGCCTGGATTCTTCCCGTGCGAACGCCCCCCTCAAGAAGGCGGACGACGCTATCGAAATTGACACTACACACATCTCAATCCAACAACAGGTCCAAAAGATTCTCGACTACGTAGGTGTAGTGGCGTAGTCCCGAGTCCTTTGAACCGCAACCCCAAAAAACAATATGTCTCAAAATCTCAAATTCGGAACCCAAGAAGATCTCGCCGAAATCCTTGCCGCCCAGGGTGAATGCTCTCCGGACTTCCGCAAGCAGAACGCCGACGTGTATGCCGGCATGGGCTGCCTCGAACAGGGCAAGCTCGTCATGGGCAAGATCAGCCAGGTGAACGACCAGGAAGTCCTCATCGACGTGAACTACAAGAGCGAAGGAGTTATCGACCGCGCTGAGTTCAAGGACTCCGACTCCCTCGAAATCGGTTCCGAAATCGAAGTGTTTGTCGAAAAGCTCGAAGATGAAGACGGCCGTCTCATCCTTTCGAAGCAGAAGGCCGACTTCGTGCGCGTGTGGGATCGCATCCACGCGGCATTCGAAAACAACGAAGTCGTGCGCGGCACGCTCACCAAGCGTATCAAGGGCGGTGTGGTTGTCGACCTGTTCGGCATCGACGCCTTCCTCCCGGGCTCCCAGATCGACCTCCGTCAGATCCCGGATATCAACGCCCTCATCGGTCAGGAATTCGACCTCAAGGTCATCAAGGTCAACAAGGCTCGCAGGAATATCGTCGTGTCTCGCCGCGTCGTTCTCGAAGAAGAACGCAACAAGCAGCGTGGCGACGTTCTCGAAACTCTCGAGAAGGGCCAGGTCCGCAAGGGTATCGTCAAGAACATCACCGACTTCGGTGCCTTCATCGATCTCGGCGGCGTGGACGGGCTCCTCCACATCACCGACATGAGCTACAAGCGCATCAACCACCCGACCGAAATGGTCCAGCTCGGCCAGGAAGTCGAAGTCATGGTGCTCGACTTCAACGACAAGAAGGAACGCATCTCTCTCGGCATGAAGCAGCTCAAGCCGCATCCGTGGAAGGACATCGCCGAACGCTACCCCGAAGGCGCTATCGTCAAGGGCAAGGTCGTTTCCATCACCGATTACGGTGCATTCGTCGAACTGGATTCTGGCGTCGAAGGCCTCATCCACGTTTCCGAAATGTCCTGGACGCAGCATGGCAAGCACCCCTCCAAGATCCTCTCCGTGGGTCAGGAAGTGGAAGCCGTCGTGCTCAAGGTTGAAGAAGATGCAGAACGCATCTCTCTCGGCATGAAGCAGCTCGAAAGCGATCCGTGGGATTCCATCGAGACCGAACTTCCGCCGGGTGCCCGCGTGGTTGGCGAAATCCGCAACATCGCTTCCTTCGGCGCATTCGTCGAAATCAAGGAAGGTGTGGATGGCCTCATTCACGTGTCCGACATGTCCTGGACCAAGAAGATCACCCACCCGAACGAAATGGTCAAGAAGGGTGACAAGGTCGAATGCGTCGTGCTCGCCGTCGATAAGGAAAAGCGCCGCATCAGCCTCTCCATGAAGCACCTCACCGAAGACCCGTGGGATTCTATCGAAACCACGTTCCCGGTGGATTCCGAAGTGAAGGGCAAGATTGTCCGTATGCTCGACCGCGGCGTCGTGGTTGAACTCAACGACGGTATCGAAGGCTTCATCCCGGTCTCCAAGCTCACTGCTGAATACATCAAGGTTCCGGCCGATGCATTCAAGGTTGGCGACGAAGTCCCGGCTGTCGTGACCGAAATCGACCAGAACAACCGCAAGATCTACCTCTCTGTGGTGGACTACTTCAAGAACCGCGAATCCGCAGAACTCAAGGCTTGGATGGATTCCCACAAGCCGGGTGAATCGGGTACGACGATCGGTGAAGCCGCCGCTCCGAAGAAGAAGGCTGCCAAGAAGAAGGCTGAAAAGCCGGCCGAAGACGCCGCTGCTGAAGAAGCCAAGTAAGTTGCCGTTGCAAACCCCGTAAGGGGAACAACAATCGCTTGCGACATTAAAAGTCCCGTGGGTAAAACCACGGGAATTTTTTTTTATTATGAATTTTAATAATAAGTTATTGTTGTTTGTATAAATTATTACATTTGGTAGTATAGAATAAACAAGCAATTCTGCTGTTTACAAAAAAGGAGAACACGATGATTGGGAATAGCAAGCGATGCTGGGGAATTTTCGCAGCAGGAATTGTCACATCCATGGTTTGTCTTACTGCCTGCAATGACACCATTACAGAATCAAAAGGCGTAGAGTCTGTCGCTACTTTCGAGAAACTCGGTGACTGCACCAAGGACAAAGACGGCGAAATGATGTTCGTTGCGGATTCCGCAATGCTCTATTATTGCTACGAAGAAGAATGGACGAGAGTGAAGGGCCTTGATGGCGAAAAGGGAGAAAAGGGCGATAAAGGCGACAAGGGTGACGATGGTGCCAAGGGAGACAAGGGTGACGACGGCGACAAGGGCGACGATGGAAGTAAGGGCGACGACGGTGCTGATGGTAAGTCGGCCTACGAACTGGCCGTTGCCGCCGGTTTCACCGGAACGGAAGAAGAATGGCTCGCTTCGCTGAAGGGTGAAAAGGGTGACAAGGGCGATGACGGCAACGGTTGCGCCGTTGCTAAAACCTGGAATGGGGTCAAGTTCGTATGCAGCGGAGACACACTCGAAGTCTCCCTCCAGGATGAACAGGAATATCCTCTTTGCGGCGGCATTCCCTTTAATCCCTCGACTAGCTTCTGCGATGTGCGCGACAGTTCGCTGTATTACTATGTTACCATCGGTAACAAGAAGTGGATGGCCGAAGACCTCAGGTACATCGATAGCGTCCAGACCCCCAGCCTGCAGAACAATTTCTGGTGCAAGGACAGCTGTGAAACGGGTGGCCGCTATTACAAATGGGCGGCAGCCATCGATTCCATTTACACTTACGAGAACAGCGATATCAACTGCCATGATTCGGTCGACTGCAATCTCCCCGAAACGCTGAGAGGCATTTGCCCCAGAGGCTGGCACCTGCCGACAATCGAAGAATGGGAAGGCTTGTTCATCCTTATTGGCGGCCTTGAAAATGCATCGTGGGTTCTCAGGGAAAGAATGGAATGCTACGGACAGTGGTACGACCATGGAGGCATTCCCGGCCTGAACTCGTTTGATTTTACCGCAGATCTTGGCGGTCACATGGAATACATGGATTACTACGGTTACGAGCATGTCCAGAACTACGGTGGCATTGCAGAATACTGGACCGCATCGACTCCGTTCCAGGAGGCCGACAAGGGTTACGGCGTCCAGTTCTCGTGCGAAAGGAAAGACGCCGTCTTCACAAAATACAAGAAGGATATTGCGCTTCCGATTCGTTGCGCTAGAAATTAGCCGCTAGCTTGCAAGAAATATTTCCCTGAAAGGGCCGGCCATGCCGGCCTTTTTCTATCTTGCATTATATGGAACTAGCTGGAAAGAAGATCCTCCTTGGCGTTTCGGGCGGAATCGCCGCCTACAAGAGCTGCGAACTTTTGCGCCTGTTGCAGAAGAAGGGCGCCGAGGTGCGCGTGTGCATGACGGAGGCCGCGACGGAGTTCGTGGCGCCGCTTACGTTCGCAAGCCTCAGCAAGTGCCCCGTCTACCTCAAGAGCGGAGCCGTCGAGGCGCGCCCCTTCCAGCATATCGATTTTCCTCGCTGGGCCGACCTCTATCTGGTTGTTCCCGCTACTGCAAATGTCATCGGCAAGTTCGCCTGCGGTATTGCTGATGACCCGGTGAGCCTCTGCTTCATGAGCTGCACGTGCCCGCGCGTTATCGCCCCTGCGATGAACGTCGCGATGTACAACAGCCCTGCCGTCAAGCGCAACCTCGAAGTCCTGCGTAACTTTGACGATACGACCGTTCTTGAATCTCCTGCGGGGGAACTCGCTTGCGGTGAAGTCGGGCAAGGCCGCCTGATGGAACCGGCAGAGATTGTGAAGTGGCTGGAAGGGGCTGTACTTTGTCATCCCCGCGAAGGCGATAGGGGCCAAAGCAATCCGCCCGCATTCCCTGTCGCACAGGACGTCCAGCCCACGCAAGACAAAACGCTCCCCGGCCATGGCAAGAAGCTGCTTTTGACGGCCGGCCGCACCGAAGAAGCGATTGATCCGGTCCGCTACATCTCTAACCGCAGCAGCGGAAAGACCGCGGTTGCGCTCGCCTCGGTATTCTATGCGAACGGCTTCGAGGTCGAAGTTGTCGCGGGCCCGATGGAGGCGGCGTTTCCGGGCGGCGTCGCGGTTACCCGCGTGAAAAGCGCCCGGGAGATGCACGACGCCGTGATGGCACGGCTCGCCGAGGCGGACGCCGTCGTGCATTGCGCGGCGGTAGCGGACTACCGCCCCGCCCACGCCGCCGACGAGAAAATCAAGGACAGCCGTAGCCAACTCACCATCGAGCTTGTGCCGAATCCGAACATCTTGCGCGACTGCACCGCGGCCCGCGCTGGAGCCAAGATGTCCCGGCACCAGGTCATCGTCGGCTTCGCGCTCGAGACGGACCACTTCGAAGAACATGCGGCAGAGAAACTCAAAAAGAGCGGTGCCGATGCGCTCCTTCTCAATGCGCCGGTCGCCTCCGACTCCGGCTTCGGTCTCGACCGAGTGCGCTTCGCCCTAGTGGTTCCGGGTGCCGACGTGCCGCCGATGAAGATGGGGGGCAAGGTGGACCTCGCCGAAACAATCTTGAACTTTTGCCTGGAGCGCCTGAATGCCTGAAGAATATGACATGAGCGAATTGCGCAACTACTTGCGCGGTCAAATCGACATGGGCGATTCCGAAGTTTTTTTGGATGAACCCTGGTCTCTGAATGCGAAGAAGCCGCGTGCGGTTCCGCAGCCGCGGCCTGTTGTCACACCGCAGGCGGTCGCATCCCGCAGTGCTGTTGCCCAGGAAGTTCCCCCTGCACCCGTGCGAACGCAGGAACCCCTGTCCGTGGGCCCCGCGATGGCGGCCCCGTCTGCCCGCCCCGTCATGAGGAAGGCTGCGTCGGCTTTCGAAGCGGCGGAATCCCTGGATGCCTTCTACGACTCTATCCAGAACGAAGCCGTCTATGCGAAAGTCGGGGACATTGTCCGCTATGCGGGCCCTGCGAATCCGAAACTTCTTCTGTTGATGCCGAATCCGCTTCCGAACTCGGGTGATTTTTTCTCGTCGGAACCGGGAGCCATGCTCGTGAGGCTCTTTGCGAACCTGAACGTTGCCGAAAACGAAATCGGGGTCACCTACTTCTACAAGGGCCATGCCGCAAGGAACATTCCCGCCCTGCTCGAAACGGCGCTCCGCAAAATGCTTGCGAAGGAACTCTCCTTTATCGCCCCGCAGGTGATGGTCTCCTTCGGTGAACCGCTGTTCCACCAGCTCTTCGGCAAGGGCAAGGTCTTTAACGACCTGGCCGGAACCGACCTCGATTTTTCGGGCGTAAAGACATGTTCGCTTGTGGACGCGGTCGCCATGTCGCAGGACAAGCAGCTAAAATGGCTCACCTGGAAGGTCCATATCCCGAAGTGCACATACTTCAAGGCCTGACGGAGTGCTGGTCGATTTATAAAAATTATATTTCCGATGTATTGCTATGTCTGAATTTGTAAACGAAGGTGGAAGTTTCGAAGGTCGCCAGGTCCCCATGGACGGCGAGGCCGAACGTTATTTGCTGGGTGGAATCCTGCGCGATCCGAATGTCATGACTCCGGTCATCGATGTTGTTTCGGACGATGACTTTTTCTACCTGGAACGCCATCAGCTGATATGGAGGGCGATGCGGCAACTCTATAGCGCCGGAACCCCCATTGACATGCTTACCCTCCCTGCTGAACTCGAGAAGATGGGCAGGTTGCAGCAGTCGGGCGGCCGCGAATATATCTTTGAACTCATGGAGAGCGTCGCTTCCTCGGCGAATGTGGAATGGAACCTGGAGCATCTGCGCGACAAGTTTGTGCTTCGCAAGCTTATCCGCATGTCGTCCGATACCATCAAGAAGGCCATGGACGTCTCTTCCGCTCCCGACGAGGTGCTCCAATCGGCGGAACGTGCCGTTTTCGCGATTGCCGAGAAACAGGTGAAGAACTCGCTTCGCCCGATTGAAAATTTTGTGACCCCGCTGCTCGACCGCTTGAACAACAGGAAGGACGGCATTACGGGAATCCCCACGGGACTCACCGAACTGGACGAACTTACGAACGGCCTGCAGAATTCCGATCTCATCATTCTCGCGGCCCGTCCGGGTGTCGGCAAGACGTCGTTCGCCCTGACGATTGCGGCGAATGCGGCCATCGACTTCAACAAGCATGTGGCGTTCTTCAGCCTCGAAATGGATGGCGTGCAGCTCGCCCAGCGTTTGCTCTGCTCCCGCGCTCAGGTGGACCAGTCCAAGCTGCGTAACGGAAAGCTCAACCGCGACGAGATGAACAAGCTCATCGCGCATGTCGCGCCGATTAATCAGTCTCCGCTGTTCGTGGACGACAATGCGGACCTGGGCATCATGGAACTCATGAGCAAGGCGCGCGACCTCAAGCGCCAGGGCAAGCTCGACCTCCTCTTGATTGACTACCTCCAGCTGATGAAGACGGGCAAGGAAGAGAACCGCGCCGTCGCCATCGGTGCAATTTCGCGCGGCCTCAAGATTCTGGCCAAGGAACTCCACATCCCGGTCATCGCGCTTGCTCAGCTGAGCCGTAAGGTCGAAGAAAAGGGCCGCGAGCGTCCGCAGCTCTCCGACCTCCGTGAATCGGGTTCTATCGAACAGGACGCCGACATGGTCTGGTTCGTGGAACGCCCCTACGTGCGCACCCACAAGGACGACGACAAGTACAAGGCGGAACTCATCGTTGCAAAACACCGTAACGGTTCCGTGAAGGATATCCCCCTCGCGTTCGTTCCCGAATACACGACCTTCTACGATGCGACCGCGGACGACAGCGGCTCGGATGACGGCGGTGATTACCAGTTCGGCGGCGACGACCAGGGCGGCGGCTACAGCTTTGGGGAGTTCTAGCGATGACGGTTCTGCTCAAGCCCATAGCGTGGATTGGACGTGTCATCGTGGATGGCATTTCGAGCATCGGCGAGGTGCTCTGTATACTGCTCTTGACGCTCAAGCAGATGCCGCACGTGTTCAAGAACCCCGACCTCATCGTGAAGCAGATGATATCCATCGGCGTATCCTCGCTCCCGCTCCTGTTCGTGACGTCCATATTCACGGGCATGGTGGCGACCGTCTGCGCCGAGTTCGAATTCCAGAACCTCGTGGCGGACAAGTTTGTCGGTACGGCTGCCTGCAAGATGGTGCTTATCGAGCTTGGCCCCTTGCTTACGGCTATCGTGCTTTCGGGCCGCGTCGGCAGTGCGGTCGCAGCCGAACTCGGGAGCATGAAGGAGAAGGAAGAACTCGCTGCCTATACTGTGCTCGGTCTCGAACCCTACCGCTATCTTGCACTCCCGCGCTTTGTCGCCTTCATGACGATGATTCCCTGCCTCACCGCGATTTCGAATGCTCTCGCGCTTATCGGTGGCTGGATCGTGTGCGTGCTTGGCCTAGATATTACTACGTACACTTACACTACCGGCATGCAGTACCTGTTCGAATCCATGGACTTGTGGTCGGGCATGATCAAGTCCCTCGTGTTCGGCGTGCTGATTTTCGTGCTCGGCTACTACCACGGGATTAACGCCCAGGCGGGTGCCCGTGGCGTGGGACTTGCGACCATGAACGTCGTGGTTTCGAGCTGCCTCATGATTTTGATTTCTGACTTTATACTTGACGCTATCATGTTCTTCTAGTTCCAGGTGAAATTATGCCAAACGTAAAGATTGACCCGAACGATATCGCCATCCGCCTGAAGGGTCTCAAGAAGTCCTTCGGTCCGCAGACCGTCCTCGAAGATGTGAACCTCGACATCCGCCGTGGAGAGACCATGGTTATCATCGGCAAGTCCGGCGGTGGCAAGTCCGTGATTTTGAAGCACATGATCGGCCTGTTGCAGCCGGATGGTGGCGAAGTGTCCGTCGATGGCGTGACCATCAGTACCCCGAAGTTTTTCGACACGCATACCATCCGCCGCAAGATGGGCATGCTGTTCCAGATGGGCGCGCTGTTCGATTCCATGAACACCGGCGAGAACATCGCGTTCGCCCTCCGCGAACACCATCCGGAACTCTCCGAGAAGCAGATCCAGGACGTGGTGACCGAGAAACTCCAGATGATCAACCTCGTCCCCGAGTTCCGTACCAAGATGCCGAGCGAACTTTCGGGCGGTATGCGCAAGCGTGTGGCCCTTGCCCGCGCGATTGCCCTGAACCCCGAAATCCTCCTTTACGATGAACCGACGACCGGCCTTGACCCCATCACGAGCGACGTGATTAACGACCTCATCCTCGACATGCAGAGCAAGCTCGGCGTGACCTCGGTGGTGGTGACCCACGACATGGTGAGCGCCTTTAAGGTGGCCGACCGCATCGCGATGCTCTTGAACGGGCGCATCATCGAGGTGGGCACGGTGGACGAAATCAAGAACACGAGCAACCCTTACGTGCACCAGTTCATCACCGGGCAACGCAAGATTTCGGTCGAAGAATAGGGCGAGGAGCGTTTTTTTAGCCTAAAATGCCGTTTTTTTTGTGTTTTCCTTCACGAAAAATTGTTTTTTGTGTCCGTTTTTGCAAAGATTTATGTAAATTTCTCTAGAAGAGGTTTTTATATGAACAAGAAACTTTTGATAGGTCTTTCCTCTATCGGCATGGCTGCCGGTTTTTGGGCCTGCGGTAGCGGTTCGATTGAACCCATGGCCGACGATACGGATGTCTTCGTCGAGGCCATGCTGAACAATTTGGATTTTAGCACCCAGATTAACGATGCCATGAGCAAGTGCAACGAGGATATCGTTTGCATGAACGAGATGGCCAAGGCTGCCCATGGCGTTGTCGAACTTTCGTCGGAATCTACGCTTCCGGAATCGTCCGCAGATGGACAGCCGGTCGTTAGCTCCAGCTCTGAATCGTTCTTCAAGTTCTCCTCGATTGGCGATGTTGGTCGCCTGTCCAGTTCTTCCGATGCGGGAACCGTAGTGAGCAGCTCCAGCGAACAGGTCATAATAACGGGTATGGGTCGCTGCTACCCGCTATCCGAAACGATTGAATCGAACGGCCAGGCTCAGTGGAAGGTGGAGTGGAACTCCAACTATGGCATAAGGGATGTTGCGGCTGCAACGTATAGCTGGATTTTTGGCATGGATGCGACGCCCGACAACAATACAGCGGCGAGCCCGAAGGTCTCTTACTCGAAGTCCGGTCCGAAGTCCGCTTCTGTTGATGTCGTTATCGGCGGCCAGAAGGGGCACATCGACTGCGACAAGACTGTGAACGTGAACGGAGCCCCGATTACGGGATGTGTATGCTCTACGGCCGCCACTTCGGTTGACTTTACTGCGACTCCCGATGTAGTCTGGACGGTGGACGGGTGCAAGTCGCAGGGACAAACGACGTTCTTCTATTCATGGGAGGGTGGCGCTGCCGGTGCAGAAGCCAGCTTTACCAAGACATTCACGGCTGCGCAGGCTGGATATGCCCCGAAGCTCAAGGTTAGCCATGCGGATAACTCGATACAGGAATTTCAGTGTCCGGCAGTGAAAACGACCGATGGCCCGGAATACACGTTTAAAGTTAGTCAGGATAAGCTTGATATTCCGGCAGGAACACATTCGGTGACTACGAGAGGAGATGCCTCTGTCACTCAGTGCTATTTTAGTTGCAATGCGCAGGGTGATATATCTGTAAAATTAAGCACTGGAGAATCGATGACAGGAAGTTACTATGCGGGAGGCCCTGTTTCAGCGGATGCTTGTAAGGGTACATTTGAGTTGACTTTAAGTGCTGCTGCAACCTGCACAATACAGTGGAATTAAAAGAGATATCAAACGTTAATGCGAATATTAAAGAAGCTCCCCGTCGGGAGCTTCTTTTATAAGTAGAAAGGTGGGATCCTGTTACAGGAACCAGTATCCGATGCCGGCTTTGAATGTCATCTGCTTGCCGCCGTCCATGGAATCTATCAGGTCGTTCTTTAGGGGGTCGATGTCGGGGTAGACGTCGGTAAGCCCGAGGACGAGCCCTGCGTCAATGGAGAGGCGTTCCATCACGAAGCCGCCGACTCCAAAGGCGATGCCGAACCCGAATGCGGCCTGGTCGACCTCTTCCTTGTACTTGAAGTCGGTTTTGCCGAGGCCGCCGCCCAGGGATATGTCGTTTTGTTCGAGCGAGACTTCGCTGCTCAGGTTCAGCGAAAGCTGCACGCCGGCGGCGACATAGAAGCGTTCCTTGACGAGGGCTCGCATCATGAGGGGGATTTCGAGGTCCATCTGCTTGAACTTGTGGTCACAACCTTCCTCGTCCATGGAAAGTTGCGCATAGTGGAAGTTGATTTCTGGCGTGAATTGCAGGATGCTTGCCATGGGAATCCTGCCGCGGAGGCCTATATCGAACCCGATTCCGGAAGGAGCCTCGGCATCGTCTCCCAGGTACCAGTCCTGCGGAAGCCCGATGAGGTAGCTGTAGTTGAAGTCGGCATGCGCGCCGATGCCGGGTTTGCCGTTGATGCCGCCCTGGGCGTTGGGGGTGGCGCCGTCCTGTGCAAGCGCGATGGACGATGCGATTGCGCCTGCGGCGATGATTCTGGAAATCTTCATATTTCCTCCTTGTATGGGTGAAATATAGGAAATTTGCCTGTGGATTTATTGTCCATGAAACATGCTTTTGAATGTGAGCGGAATCACCGTATTGAAAGTAGTTTTGTATCAGGTGAAACTCTAACGGAGTGTTTGGTATGAAACATACTTTATGGACAAGCGTGTCCTTCGGTGTTGCAATGGCTCTCTCTGCCGTTGCGGCGAATGCATTCACCCTTACGGGTACGGTGAACGACGAAAGCGGCAAGGCCGTTCAGGATGCTGACGTTTCTCTCCTGAAAAACAAGCTCGATACGAAGACCGATGCGGACGGGAAATTCTCGTTCAACCATGAGATTTCGGCCTTGGCTTCGTCCGGTTCGGCCGGGTATCTTTCTGTAAGCGGCGGCATCCTCTCGTTCTCGCAGAGTTCGAACGCTCCGGTGCAGGTGCAGATTTTCGACATGGTTGGCAACCGCCTGCTAAACGAGACGCTGTACGGTACGGGCACGGTAGATATGAAGGCTTCCGTGAAGGCCCAGGGCACGTATTTCGCCCGCGTCCGCGTGGGGAGCGCCCAGCAGAATTTCAAGTTTACTGCGGACGGTAGCTTCAACGCCTCGTTTGGCGACCGCTCGCCTGCGAAGGCCCTGCTCAAGCTGGACAACTCCGATATGTTGCGCATCGTCAAGGACGGTTTCGACACGCTGAGCGTGAGACTCTCCAATCTCGATACAAACGTCACGCTCACGCTCAAGAAGAAGGCCGCTCAGCCGCAGTACGCCTACGGTTGGGGCCTCAAGAACGATCCGGTGCCTACGCGTGGTTGCGGCAAGACCTGGAACCGCGTGAAGTCCGGCAGCTACGAATTCCAGTGGAGCAAGGGCAAGCGTACCATCCGCATCGATATTCCCGACAATTACGACAACAAGAAACCGTACAAGCTCATCTTCGGCATGCACTGCATGGGCGGCTGGGCCGGCGGTGTGCAGCAGGAAGGCTACTATGGCCTCAAGCCGCTCGATACCCAGAAGACGGCAATCTTTGTCGCTCCCGAAGGCAACGGAAACCAGGCCCCGTGGGGCCAGGATGACTACCTCCTGTTCGATGAACTCCTGGCCGATTTGCAGAGCAACCTCTGCATCGACTCTAGCCGAGTGTTCTCTACTGGCTTCAGCTACGGCTCCATGTTCTCTAACGGTCTTTCCTGGAACCATCAGGATGTGCTCCGCGCAGTTGCCGTGTACGAGACTGCCGAACGAAACATTTGGCTTCCGCAGCGCCAGAACAAGGGCATTGGCTGGATGGGCGTGCTCGGCCTCGATGATAACCTCTGCACTCCCGAAATGGGCCGTGCTGCCCGCGATATCATCTTGACGCTCAACTCCGAGAATGGCAAGGCGAAGAATGAACAGGCCCAGGAAGCCCAGCGCAATGCGGCCCACAAGTGTTACGATTATACGACCGTTGAAGAACGCTTCCCTGTCCGCTGGTGCACGCAGTCCGGCGGCCACATCTGGGACCACAAGGATCCGGGCCAGCAGAAGTCCTGGGTTCCCGAGACCACCTGGGATTTCTTCAGCAAGTTCTAAAAAATATCCACACATCCAAAACACCTTCCTGGCTTTACGGCCGGGAAGGTTTTTTGATTAACCCTCTCTTGTCTCATTTTCTATCTTTGTATATATGGAATTCAAGCGTTTTGAAGCTCTGATTGAGATGTTCCCGCAGGTGCAGATTTTCAGCACCGAGGGGGAGGACCTTGACCGGGTCATTACTCACTTTTTGAACCAGCGGAAGAATGTCTCCACGATGTCGGAAGCGATGCAGCGGAAAATCCAGCATGCGCTCGCGCCGTTCTTCCAGCAGCGATTCATCAGCCTGCACGACGAGGAAGCCCCGCTGGTGCGTCACCTGCTGTTGAAGAAAAAGTTTTTTTTGCAGACGGACCGCTACATTGATGACATGGCATGGCCGGAGACGGACCCGGACAAGCTGGAAGAAGCCTTGAAGATTGCTGACCTTTCCGAGGAATTTCTCAACCGCAAACTGCTTAGCCTCTCGAACGGGGAACTGCGCCGTGTGTTGCTTGCCCGCATGTGGATGGAAAACCCGGAATGGGTCTACTTCAATGATTTGTTCGGAGGGCTAGATCCGGAGTACCGCAGGCACCTTGCCGCAAGCGTGGTGGAACTCTGCAGGCGCCCGGGCCTGAAAGTTGCCGTGCGCCTTGCCCGCGAAGATGAACTGCTCCCGGAAATTCCCGCGTTCGTGTATGCGAACAAGACCTTCACGCAGTATGAAGGCGAGTTGCCTTCCGAAGTTGCGAAGCCCAAGTTCTCGAAGGCGGAACTGAAGGATTACGAAATCGTTGAGCTTAGACGAAAGACGAAAGACGAAAGACGAAAGAGTGAGAATGCCGCTTTTCCTGATGACGCGGTGGGCGAAATCCTCTTCGACCTGAAGAATGTCAATGTGCAGTTCGGCGATACGACGGTGCTCAAGAACCTGAACTGGACGGTGCGCAAGGGCGAACACTGGGCGGTGATGGGCGAGAACGGTGCCGGCAAGAGCACGCTCCTCGGGATGCTCACCGCAGATCACCCGCAAATCTACAAGAACGATATTACTTTGTTGGGAATGCGCCCGGGCCATGGCTTGAACATTTGGGACCACAAGGCGAAACTCGGGTTTTTCTCGCCGGAGCTCGCGCTCCAGTACCGCGAGGACTTGAACCTGCAAGAGGTGCTGTGCACGGGCTTTACCGCGAATTTATGCAAGGCGGAAAATACCACTTGGGAAGAACGCGCGAAGGCGAAGGAGTGGCTTACTTACCTGGGCTTTGACGATGTGGAGGCGCGCTACCGCAATCTCTCTCCCATCGACAAGCGCGTAATCCTCATGGCGCGTGCGGCAATCCGCCCGCCCGAGGTATTGCTGCTCGACGAACCCACGCAGGGCCTCAAGGGCGAGTACCGCGAAAAGATTTTTAACTTGTTGCAGCTGCTTTCGAAGGAGACGACCATCATCCTGGTGAGCCACTACGAAGAGGAATGGCCCCCTTGCATGACGCACCTCCTCCGCATGCCCAAATTCTCGGGGTGATTATGCAATTGAACGAACAGAACATACTGAATGCCTTGCAGGCGGTCCATGACCCTGACCTGCACAAGAATATCGTGGAACTGAACTTTGTCCAGAATCTGAAAATCGAAGGCGGTCACGTGAGCTTCGACCTGCGGCTCACGACGCCCGCATGCCCCATCCGCGACAAGTTCAAGGACCAGTGCATCGCCATCGTGAAAAGCCTCGGTGCAAGCGAGGTCGAGGTGACGTTTACCGCGCAGGGCCGCGTGGGCGAGGGCAATACCGCAGCGCAGGCCCCGAAGGTTTCTTACATCAATGAGGTCGCACACGTAGTCGCGGTAGCGAGTGGAAAGGGCGGCGTCGGCAAGTCTACGGTAACGGCGAACCTCGCGATGGCGCTCAGCCTCTCGGGTGCCCGCGTGGGTATCCTCGACGCCGACATTTACGGCCCCTCCATGGGCCTCATGTTCGGCATCGACCGCGCTCCCGAGGTGTTCGAAGACAACACGATTGCGCCGGTCGAGGCGAAGGGCGGAATCAGCATCGTAAGCATGTGCATGTTCGCGGACAGCGACAAGGCGACCATCTGGCGCGGCCCGATGGTCTCGCAGATGATCCAGCACTTTATCCACCACGTGCGGTGGGGCAAGCTCGATTACCTGCTGGTGGATTTCCCCCCAGGAACGGGCGACATACAGCTCACCCTCACGCAGAACTGCCCGATGGCGGGAGCCGTGGTGGTGACTACCCCGCAGGAGGTGGCGCTCGCCGACTGCCGCAAGGGGCTAGCGATGTTCGACAGCGTGGGCGTTCCTGTGGTGGGCGTCGTCGAGAACATGAGCTACTTCATTTGCGACCAGTGCGGCAAGCACCACAACATATTCCGCCAGGGTGGCGGTGACCGCATCGCGAAAAGCTGGGGCGTACCGCTCATCGCGAAGGTGCCTCTTGAACCTGCGGTTGCCGATTGCGGCGACGAGGGAACTCCGGCCGTGCTCCGGTACCCGAACTCCGAATCGGCGAAGGCCTTCTTGCAGGCGGCAGATGCCATGGTGCGCACGCTCTCGGTATTCGCGTCCGAAGGTGATGGCGTGCTCAAGACGTTCAATTTCGAATTCGCGGAACTGCCGGAGGAAGAAGTATGATCCAGCCCAAGAAGATTTTCAGGACAAGGGACGGCAAGCTCGGGTTCGAGTGGAACGACGGTACGCGAGGTGCGTGCTCGGTACGTGAACTTCGCCTGGCTTGCCCGTGTGCCCTCTGTGTCGATGAACATACCGGCGAAAAACTGCTTGACGATTCCACCGTTCCTGCCGATATAAAGTTAGAGAGGGTGCAATCCATCGGTCGCTACGCTGCGGGGCTATCCTTCAGTGATGGTCACAACTCGGGAATTTACCCTTACGACAAGTTGAAAGAATTGACGAAAAAGGCGTAAAAAACCATATTTGTTTGACCGAAAGGTTATGGAAGATAGATAGGTGCAAAGTTTATGAGTGATTTTAACGAAGCGCTTTATTTTCGCGACTTGAATCGTTATCCGACGCTCTCCCCGCAGGAGGAGATGGCGCTCTTGACGATTATCAGGTCGGACGAGAGTGAAGAAATCCGCAAGTCCGCACTGCAGCGGTTGATTCGCGGTAACCTCCGCTTCGTGGTCAGCGTCGCCCGCAAGTACCAGGGCCGCGGCCTCGCCCTCCTCGACCTCATCAACGAGGGCAACCTCGGACTATTCAAGGCGGCAAAGCGCTTCGACATGGATAAGGACGTGAAGTTCATCTCCTATGCCGTGTGGTGGATCCGCCAGTCCATCCAGAAGGCCTTGTTTGAACAGGTGGGCGCCGTCCGTATTCCGCCCAACAAGCTTGCTCTTGTGAACCGCTTCAAGCGCGCGCTGATGCTCAACGGCGGTGACTACGACAAGACGATTTCCATGGAAGAATTCGCCCCGTTCGAAAAGGACATCGTCGAGGTGATGGAAAAGATTGTCGATATTTCCCTGGATGCGCCTATCGGTGACGATGTCGGCGGAAGTGGAGCCGATTCCGTGAGCACGCTCATGGATGTGCTTGGTTCCGACGGCAACCAGGACGACGACATGGAGAAGGAAGAACGCAAGAAGCTCATCCAGGAAACGCTTGCTTCGCTCCCGCGCCGTGAAGAGGAAATCCTCCGCATGTTCTATGGACTTGACACCGTGGAAGACACGACGCTCAAGGATATCGGCGAAGACCTGCGCCTTTCCCGTGAACGCGTCCGTCAAATCAAGAACAAGACCTTGCGCCGCCTGCAGCGTAGCAAGGAACATAAAGAAAAACTTGTCGATTTCCTGGAGCTTTAATGTCTCGATCATCGTCGGCGGCCCGTAAGGCCGCATATTGGTTTCTGGCTGTATGCTGCGGAGCCCTCCTTGCTTTTGGCGGCTTCAGGCTCTATGAAGAATTCGGCCCTTCCAAGATTTCGGTCGATGGAGTCCCGTTCGGGGTCCCTGCGGGAACTACGGTAGTCCGTGGCGACACTCCCGACATGAACAAGCAGCTCGAACAGCTTCCCCTGCAGACCCAGACCGAAGTCCGTCGCGCTTTTGAACTATCCCGTTCCGGCTCCAGCCGTCCCGCCTACGAGATTCTCGATGCGGTGGTCCTCCTGTTCCCGAGCCTGATGCCTGCTGTGTGGGGCGAAGTTAATACTTTGTTCGAAATGGATTCCCTCACGGAACAGGAAAGGGAACGCCTGAACCTGCTGGTGGCGCGCCTCCAGACGGCCTATCCCAATTCCGGCGTCGAGGCTTACCTCGAAAGCCGCAAGGCGTTCGCTGCAGGAAACTCCTCGCTTGCCATGCAGCTGGTCCGCGCTGCGGCAGAAAAGGCGCCTGCCCTTTACGAGGCGAGGCTCTGGTACGGGAAGCTCCTGATGAACGAGGGACGTTATGCGCAGGCGGTCGCCGAGACGCGCACGGCCATCAGCCTTTCGGCGGGGAACTCCCCGCGCGCTTACGAGACTCTCGCTAAACTCTATCACGACCAGGGCATGCTCGATAGCTGTTCTGCCGTCGTGGAATATGCCCTTTCGCAGTATCCCGTAGATGCGGAACTGATGCTGCTCCAGGGATACCTCGCGGAATATCGCGGGCATTTCGATGCGGCCGACAAGATCTATCAGCGCATCCTCGCGTTCCGCCCCGAATTCAAGAAGGCTGCCGCCGCATCTGCCACGCTCGGTGAAAAGTCTCCTCCGGGACCTGGCTCCGCGGTGAACCTCACGCCCAGGGACCGTGCGCAGATGGCCATCGATATCCTGGAACCGCTGGTGGACCGCTATCCCGAAAACCTGCCGCTGCGCGAAGCTCTCGGCCTTGCCTATCTCAAGGGCCGCGAATTTGAACGTGCCCGCATCCAGTTCCAGGAAATCATGGGGCGCGATGCGGAATATCCCGACATCCAGTTGCGCCTCCAGGAAGCGAACGTGACGAAGCCTGCGCCGGTCTCGGGTTCCGACGGCCTGGCCGCGAACTTGAACCGTGCCCTCGACAGCATCAAGGGCTCGACGGCGCCGACAAAGGAACATGACTTCACGACGATGCTTGGGCACTACCTTGTCCGCTACGGAGCGACTCCGGGTGAATTTTTCAAGAAGTACGCCATCAGCAATTTTCGCCCCATCAAGACGAACGTGTGGCAGGAGACTTTCTACGAGGCGCCCTACCGTCATACCTATACGGTGGTGTTCGATTCGCTCAACCATTTCCGCAAGGTCCATGTGACGGTTTTTGATTCCTCTTCTTCTTCGAACCATATCGGGCTTGCCCCCGAAATCTACACGCGGCTCCTGAAGCAGAACTCTCGTATATCGGGAATCGGCAGCAGCACGGGCGAGACGGTCTGCAGCGACAGCGTCGTTATCGATGCCGCCGTGTGGGAGACGCAGGATAACTTCGAAATCCTCGCCCGGTTCGTGGGGGTGCAGGCTGAAGTGCGCATGGTCCGTTTCGACAAGTCCGCGCTTCCGCCGGGGCTCAAGCTCTGCGACTATATTCCCTACCTGAAGGAATTCTAGAACTTTGCCGAAAATTGGCCACGTTGCCGGATAACGGCGGTGGCTAATTTTGTATTTTTACACATATGTTGCGCATCCGCTATATCGTGCTCGTTTTTGCCGCCTTTCTGTTCGAGGGCTGCACGTGTTGCGCATACCTGAACCACATGTTTAACGCGGAACGCCTGTACGACGAGGCGACCGAGATGCGGACGGCGCGTCTGGATAGCGTGCCCGATGCGGAAGCGTCTTCGCCGTCTAGCGAAGAACGCCAGAAATACGACAAGGTCATCGAGAAGGGCTCCCGCGTCCTCGAACGTTTTCCCAAGAACAAGAAGCGCACTGCCGAAGCCGTGTTCCTTATCGGGGAATCCTTCCGTCACAAGGGCGAATGGGGCAAGGCGATAATCAAGTACGACGAGTTTGAACGCTATTTCGCCGACCACGATTCCATGCGCACGGTGGAATACCAGCGTGCCTACTGCCTTTACAAGAACCAGGAATACAACATCAGCCGGTTTGCCCTGGAACCTGTCATTGCAAGCAAGGACCATCCTTACTATTTCCAGGGGCTGAACCTGCTTTCGCTTCTGGATGAGAAATCGGAACATCCGGACCAGGCCATTGCCGCCTTGGAAGCGGTGCTGGCCGATACGGCGGGGACGCCCTTCATGCGGGCGAAGGCGCATTTCCGACTGGCGGGGCTCTACTACAACAAGGAAAACTGGGACAAGGCGCGGGAACATTACAAGGCTCCCGAAATCGAACAGCTGACCGTGCGCGAAAGGCAGACGGCGGGCGAACAGGCTGCGGAATGCCTCATCAATAAGAAGGAATATCTGAAGGGCGCCGACGAATACAAGGAACTCTACAAGAATCCGGAATACGAGGCGAAGAAGGGCGATTACCTGGTGCGCATCGGTGAGGCTACCTTGCTCGGCGACCGCTATCCCGACGCTTTTGTCATCTTCCAGAAGGTGAACACGGAATACCCGAAGTCGACGAATGCGGCCCGCAGCTACTTTAACCTCGGCGACTACGAGCAGACCAAGAAGCTCAATTACGAACAGGCGATGGTCTACTACGATAGCAGCTTTATCTCGAGGACGATTTCGGAATGGGGCAAGATGAGCCGCGAACGCCGCGATGCCCTGCGCAAGCTTGTCACGCTCAGGAACCAGAGCGATGACATGAAGCAGAAGGATTCGATTCCCAACATGGATCATTTCTTCGGCGTGGAGTTCGCGATTGCGGAACTGTTCCTGTTCAAGCTTTCCGAAGTGGACAGCGCGATTGCTAGGCTTACGGAAATTATCGAGACAACGGATGACTCGGTGAAGGTGTTGCGGGCGACTTACGCGCGGGCCTTTATCTACGACGAGTTCAAGGGTGACGAGGACAAGGCGGAAGAACTCTACAAGGAAGTCATCGAGAAGTTCCCGGGTACCGAGTACGCAAAGCAGGCGCAGGCGAACCTGGGCATGAAGGTGACCATCAAGACCCGCGACGACGAGGCCCGCGAAATCTACATGCGCGCGGAGAGCCTCTGGACGGTGGCGACGGAAATTCCTCTCGACCAGATGGAACTCGTGGATACGGCGTATGCGAACGCCTTTGCCGTATTCGACAGCCTCTACAACGAATATCCGGACACGGAATCGGGAATCCAGGCCCTTTACATGAAGGCCATCTACTATCGCATGAATCCGGAGCGCCTGGACAGCGCGGTGGCAATCTACAAGACACTCCGCGACAAGCATGGCCGCACTCCGTGGGGCCAGGAAGCGGCGAAGGTCCTGAATACGAGACTCAAGACGTCGGATTCCGACCTCGAACGCTTGCGCAAGCGTGTGAAGGAAAGTGTCGAGCACATAGAGCAGCTTTCGGCGCAGTATTACCAGAACCTTAGCAAGAAGCCCGAAGAAAAGCAGGCCGAGGTCAAGACCAAGGAAGACGAGGTGCTCGAGAATACGTACAACAGCATGTACGATTTCGAGTAGGGGAGGCCTGTGCGCGCGTTCCTGGCTTCGTTGGCGTGTGTCGCGGTCCTTCTTTCGGGATGTGCGGCGGGCAATGCGAAAATCGCATCGCGCAAGGGCTACGTGCGGTTCCCCGAAAAGCATTACGCGTCTGGCGAAAAAGCCGAAATCGGCCTGAAAATTCGGGGGGAGGCGAGCTATTACGGCCCCGGATTCCATGGCAAGCAGACGGCGAGCGGAGAAATCTTTGACCAGGAAGACTACACCTGTGCGCACAAGAGCCTGCCCTTCGGTACAAAGCTGAAGGTGGTGCGCGTCGACAACGGCAGCAACGTCGTGGTGCGCGTGAACGACCGGGGCCCATACGTCGACGGCCGCATCCTCGACTTGAGTGTTGCCGCCGGGAAAAAGATAGGCCTTGACAAGGTCGGCCACGCCGAGGTGGTTGCGACCGTCGTGGAGTGACATTCCCGCCTCCGAAAACAAAAATCAGAAAATAATGACGAATGTCATTATTTGACATTGCGGGATTCTATATTTTACTGCACAGAGAAGCACTTATGCGTTTGTGTGCTCCTCTTCGAAAAAAAAGAGGTAAAATATGGTTAAAAGAGTCAGTCCCTGGGATTCCGGTTTCTCGATGTTCAAGCGCCGCATTGGCGAACAGCTGCAACTGAACGGTTTTTCGGACGGCCTTGTCGATGATTCCGAACTGCTTTCGTTCTACCGCATGGGCGAAAGCGAAACCTACGTGCTTTCTGCACTCGGTTGCGCGGTTGGAATGTAGGGCCTTATTTAGCCTTGTAGCTGACGAAACGGATGTTCCCGCAGAAGTCCTTGTGGCTTCCGGTAAATTCGAGCCAGGGGTAGTTGTCGGCTTCCGCCTCGAGCATGGGGGCCTGTTCCGAACCGATTTCGAGGAAAATCGGGGCGCCCGCATTCAGCTTGCCTTCGGTCTGCTGGAGCATCTTGCGCACGAGCGTGAGGCCGTCGGGTCCGCCGTAGAGGGCGAGTTCCGGGTCGAACTTGTCTACTTCGGGCTGGAGTTTCCCCTTCTCGCTGTCGGGAATGTAGGGGAGGTTCGCGATGAGGCAGCTGATTTTAGGCAAGGTCGCTGAGCTTGCCGAAGCGCCGACAATCTTCGCCACGATGTCGCCCGTTACGGCGTCAAGCAGGTCGCCCTGCGCGAAGGTGAGGCTTGCGCCTTCGGTGCTTTCTCCGAGCCCGTTCGCTTCTGCATTTTCGCGGGCAAGTGCGAGCGCGTCTTCGGAAATGTCCGTTGCGAGTACTTTTGCACCTTCGATTTCTTTTGCGCAGGCAATCGCGATGGCGCCCGTTCCCGTGCCTACTTCGACGACGAAGGGGGCGGCAACACCCTCGAGCGATTTTTTCGCCATGTCGACGAGTTCCTCGGTTTCCGGGCGCGGGACCAGTGCACGCGTGTCGCACTTGATGATGTGCCCGCGGAAACTCGTATCGCCAATGATGTGCTGCAGCGGTTCTCGATTTGCACGGCGTGCCACTAGCGGGCGTAGTGTGTCGAGTTCGGCTGCGGTCAGGGGCTTCTCGAAGTTCAGGTACAGGTCCATGCGGTTTTTCATGCCGAGACCATGGCTGATGATATATTCCGCATCCAGCCGCGCATCGGGCACGCCCTTCTTTTCGAAGAAGACCTTCGTGCGATTGAGGATTTCAAGTACGGTCATTTGCGGCATTTTCTTGTTATGCCCGCGAAGGCGGACATCTCCTTTAAGCGGTGAACTTCCCGAGTTTCTCCTGCGCGTTCGCCATCTGGAGCCCGTTGATGATTTCATCCAGGTCGCCGGTGATGACCTTGTCCAGGTTGTACAGGGTAAGGCCGATGCGGTGGTCGGTCACGCGGTTCTGCGGGAAGTTGTAGGTGCGGATTTTCGCGCTGCGGTCGCCGGTGCCCACGAGGGCCTTGCGGCTGGCGGCTTCTTCCTGTTCCTTCTTTGCAATCACGGCGTCCAAAATTTTGGAACGCAGCATTTCCATGGCATGCAGGCGGTTCTGCAACTGGCTACGTTCGGTCTGGCAGCTCACCACCACGCCTGTCGGAATGTGGGTGAGTCGCACGGCGGAGTCCGTCTTGTTGATGTACTGGCCGCCTGCGCCCGAAGAACGGTAGGTGTCCATGTGGATGTCCGCTTCTCGGATTTCCACGTCCACTTCTTCGGCTTCGGGGAGGATGGCGACGGTTGCCGCAGACGTATGCACGCGGCCCTGGGCTTCGGTTTCGGGCACGCGCTGCACGCGGTGCACGCCGCTTTCGAACTTGAGCGTGCCGTAGACGCTGTCGCCTTCAATGAACACGCGGATTTCCTTGTAGCCGCCCACGGTGCCTTCGCTCGCATCCTGGATGGTCATCTTCCAGCCCATGCGGCTGCAGTAGCCCTGGTACATGCGGAAAAGGTCGCCCGCGAAGAGCGCCGATTCGTCGCCGCCGGTACCGCCGCGGATTTCGAGCGTGGCGTTGCGGTAGTCCCACGGGTCCTTCGGCACCATCAGTATCTGCAACTCGTCGGTCACGCCCGGCAGCTTCTTCTCGATGTCCGAAATCTCGGCCTTGGCCATCGCGACCATCTCGGGATCCGGGTCTCCGAGTGCCGCCTTGTATTCGGCGAGGTCGTTTACCATCTGCAGGTATTCCTTCGCCTTTGCGACCGCCTTCTCGATACCCTTGTACTGCTTGTGAATCTTGTTGTAGCGGGCCTGGTCGGCGAGAACGTCCGGGTTCCCGAGTTCCGATTCCAGTTCCTCGTACTTTTCGATCAGTTTTTGAGCCTTGTCTTTCATCGTGCCCAAATCTAAAAAAATTTATATACTTTAGTATAGGCCTATCTTGAAATGGTCGCTCGGAATCCTGCTATGCTTTTATAGACAACATCCCGACTATGAATTTGTAGAGGGTCGTTTCCGGTTCGATGAGCGGCATGGAAATCCTGAAAGGAGAAATAGTGTCGAACCCTTAATCCGGACGTCCAATGCCATTTTGGATAAAATAGATAATCTGGGACTTTCGAAAGAATTTGGCGCAACTCAGGGCCTCTTGCAGAATCAGGTGTCGAAAATGCTGGGCAGCTATGGAATGTACAATGGCGAGGATGCGTTTCGGACGTGCAATTACCGTGTGAATTGGCCTTGTCAAGACCGTAAGGATAGGACGTCAGGAGTGGATGGACCATAACGTGCTCTTCGGGGAAGGACTTACGGGAAAATATGGCGTAGCACTTGTAGGGAACGAGGATTTGTCCAATATCACCAGTGTGGCCATGGATCGGCTTTCGTACGCAGTCCCTAGCGGCGAAGCGAATTCCTGGTTCGTAATGATGGACCTGAATTTGCGGGCGCTGATCTATCAGGATTTTATCGAAAAACCTGACATCAAGGAAAATCATCGCGGGGTTTGCCCTGTAGGTTTTCATGTCCCGACCCGTGCGAAATGGGAGGAACTGATTTCTTATGTTGCCATGGATATGGTGAAATTCCGCAGCTATAGCCTGTTCCGCGATTATGCAAAAGCCTACGAAGCGGATGACACGAAAGCGAAGTCTCGGATCAATGACGAACTGGATGCGTCTTTCAGCAGGTGGCGAAAGGGCCGGAAGGACGTCTTTGACTGTAGGGATGGAGAAAGGTGCCGCTTCAATGTATGGGATATGCAGTGTGTCATCGAGGAGGAAATCGTGAAACACCTCTGCAAGAAGGGCGCATGGCCGCTTGATGAAAACGGAAATGACCAGTGCCTGGATTCGTATGGATTCTCCATGCTCCCCAATAGCTTGACAGGAGGGGACATGTCTTATTGGACGGCGGACGCCAATATTTCGAAATGCAGGGATATCTTTGAAAAAGGCCGCCACCAGTGCGTGTACGATATCGAGGGCTTGGGCTTTACAGTAAAATACGGTGCCTCTGTAAAGAAAACCTGGCAGGGCTTTGAATTCTCGCGTATTGAACCGAGACTCGAATTTGCAAATCTCCGTTGCCTAAAAAACAGGGAAAATACCTATATTTCCAGGTAGGCGCTTTTGCGTTGAAGGTGGGTTAGAATGTTTTTTGGGAGCAAGAGGCTCGTTCCCTTATTCCTGTTATTGTGGCTTGTCGCATGTGGCGATGACGAGAGTTCCGGTGGAAACACAGGAACTCCGGTAGCTGACGAGAAGACGATTTCGGGCGTGGTACAGAAGGGCCCCTATGCGAAGGGCGCGTCCGTCTCCGTGCATGAACTTGATGCTGGCATGCTGTTGCTTACGGGGAACCATTACGAAGGAAAGGTGCAAAACGATTCGGGAGCCTATTCGGTCGCCTTCGACGAGTTTGAATCTCCGTATGCCATACTTGAGGCCAGTGGCCTTTTCAGGAATGAACTGACGGGCGCAAAGACCAAATCGTCTGTGACGTTGTATGCGGTGACGGATTTGTCCGAGCGTGATTCGGTGAATGTGAACTTGCTGACCCATCTGGAATACGCACGCGTGCTTTACCTTGTCACCGTGAAACACATGTCGTTCTCCGATGCGAAAGCGCAGGCCGAACGCGAGGTGATGGCCGCATTTGGTATCAAGGGAGACTTTGGACTGGCGGAGGATCTGAATGCCTTTGGGAACGGGGATGGGAGCGCGGCCCTGCTTGCCATGAGTGTGCTTGTGCTTGGATGCTTGAATACGGAATCCGGCCCCTTCAGCTTGGGGAATCCCAAAGGGGACGCTCGTGAGGAATCGAAACTTTCGGAACGCCTTTCGGATATGGTTTTTGATATCGAGAAAGATGGCGAATGGAACGACAAGTCGACCATCGTGAAAATAGCCGACTGGGCGGCAAACCAGAGCATGGAAGGCGGTCTCGACTCAATCCGTGAAACGGTCGCTTCGTGGAAGATGTCCAAGAAGGTCCCGGCATTTGAAAAGTATGTGGACAATTTTTGGCGGATGGCTTATGGGTTCGATGTGTGCGATGGAAAACGCGAGAACGAGGCGCGACGCAATATGAACCCGAAAAGCGTAATGGAAGGTGTTTATTTTGTATGCCAAAACGGGAAGTGGGTGTCGGAAGAATACTTGGAGGATGATTCTGACACGACGGATGTCCAGGACACGGCGCAGGTCGCAGATACCTCGGTTGTAGATACTGCTGGCGTTTCGGACACGTCGACCGTGGATACCGCGGGTGTCACGGACACTACGGCTGTCGATACCCTGAGCGATTTCGAAAAGGATATAGGAGGTCAGAGGTGCACTTACTTTGGACGGATTGTACATGGCGTTGTCGATACGAACAATGTGTACTTCTGCGATGGTGTCAAATGGAAACTTTTCGATGGTGATGAAAGTGCACGGTACTATAAGCTGATGGATAACCGTGATGGACGAATCTACCGGTATGTGAGGATTGATATCCAGAACTGGATGGCGGAAAACCTGAATTATGGCGATACTGCATATAGTTGGAACGAGGCGAAGACCGCGTGTCCGGCCGGATGGCACCTTCCGAGCAAGGAAGAGTGGGATTACTTGTTCAGGAGTGTAGGTAGCACGTCACAATCTGAACTGGATAAACGCGGTTTTGCGGCAAGGCCTGCCGGACTGCTGGGCGTGAGTTATTGGACGAGTTCGTATGACAAGGATTCCCAGGGCAGATACCCGTATGACATCTTTTTTTCAAGTACGGGAACAGGAATGTCGAAGTTGCATGATTCGACTTCACGATTCCCGGTCCGTTGCGTGCAGGATTACGAAACGCTTTCTGCGTGCGATGAGGAAAATTTGCACAGGGTCGCGAGATATAACAACATGGTCTACTATGTCTGCGAAGAAGACGGCTGGCATATGATGAACTATGACGAATATAACGAGTTCAAGTGGACGGGTGCGGTGGAAGGCAAAACGCTGTGGGATGGCTCTGATCCGCGTATGTGCTATGTTTACGATAATGGTGCTTGGTATGAACGCGATAGTTCCAACTGCAAGTTAGGACTTGGTGGCTGTACTGCGGCGCGACAGGGGGGATTGTCGAGGTCGTCTAAATCCGTATGGTACACTTGCGATAATGGCACTTGGGTGGGGACAATGGATTCCACTGTGGACCAGATAATGTTGGGCACCGATTACGACGAGGGCACTGTCGTGAAATGCCCATCAAATGGCCGCTACTGTGTGTTCCAGGATGGCCATTGGCGCGAGGGAACCAAGATGGATAGCGTCCTCTATGCTTTGGGAGGCACCCCGTGCATGGTAGAGGGGGATACGTCCAAGGTGAAGTATGAAGGTGAATACTATGTGTGCCGCTACGTGTCGTGGCGTGCGGTTCACATGCAATGGGAGACGGCTCCGCTGATATACAACGATACCTACGAAGACCGGGATGAGTGTAGCGCGACAGGGCTGTATGGCGACGGATCTTTCCATAACAAGCATGATAATGCGGCTGGACGGGTCTACGTATGCGAAAATGGTGGATTCCGGTTACCTACCGAAATAGAAATGTCCATGAATATGGGTTGTACAAGTTATATCTATGGCAAAAAAATCACGGTGAACAATACGCATTTCGTGTGCAGCGAAGAGGGCTGGAAAATAGATTCGACCGCGTGGGAATATGGCTCGTTCACGGATGCGCGCGACGGCAGGGTGTACAAGACAATTGACATCTGGGGCCAGACATGGATGGCCGAAAACCTGGACTACAGGGATTCTGTCGCAAATCCCGAACTGGAAGGAAACCGCTGGTGTTACGACAATGAGGCTGATCAGTGCGACACCTACGGCTCGTTCTATTCCTGCGAATTGTCCAGCCAGGTATGCCCTGCGGGTTGGCGTTTACCGTCGATATCGGATTGGATGAACCTGTACAATTTTATAGTGCTTATGGGTGGTGACCCGCAGAATGGTTTGCGGGCGAAGGAAGGCTGGTCCGATAATACGGGACATAGCAGGAACGGAACTGATGTGCTTGGTTTTACGGCACTCCCTGGCGGAATCATGTATGAAGTGGGTTCGTATGGAGATGCTACGCGACAAGCGTGGTTCTGGTATGCACAGGACTGCTCGCTGAACGAGTATGAAGCGTTCTATTTGTCCAGCGAGGAAGTAAACTTTGTTACGAGCTCCGTTTCGGGAGGCGTGGTATCGGATGCGTATAGCATCCGCTGCATAAAGGATTAATGCGCTTCTAGCCAGTTTTCGCCGAAGCCGACGCTTGCGACGAGCGGGACCTTCAGCTGCATGGCGCCTTCCATCTCGGATTTCACCATCTGGGCCATCGTTTCCACCTGGTCGCGGGGGCATTCGAACACGAGTTCGTCGTGCACCTGCAGCATCATGCGGAGCGGGAGGTTCTCGGCGTTGATTCGCTTCTGGATGCGGATCATCGCAATCTTGATGAGATCGGCGGCGGAGCCTTGGACGGGAGTATTCACGGCCATGCGCTCGGCCATCTGCGATTCCATGCGGTCGCTAGAGTCGATGCCTGCGATGTAACGGCGGCGGCCCGAGAGCGTTTCTACGTAGCCGTCGCGGTGGGCGGCCGCCTTGGTATCTTCGATAAACTGCTGTACACCCTGGTACATCCCGAAGTAACCGTCGATGAAATCCCTTGCCTGCGACATCGGGATTTTTAGGTCACGGGCGAGGCGGAAGGCCGTCATCCCGTAGAGCACGCCGAAATTCACGACTTTTGCATCGCGCCTCATGTTACTCGTGACGGCGTCTAGGTCAACTCCGTAAATCGCGGCGGCGGTGCGGGCGTGAATGTCGATGCCTTCCTTGTAACTTTCGATGAGCGCGGCATCGCCACTCAGGTGCGCAAGCATTCTGAGTTCAATCTGCGAGTAGTCTACCGCAAGGATTACGTTGTCCTTACTCTGCGGGATAAATGCTGCGCGAATCTTCTTACCCAAGTCGCTACGCACGGGAATATTCTGCAGGTTCGGATCGCGGCTCGAAAGGCGACCCGTCGCGGTACCCCACTGGATAAAGCTCGTGTGAATGCGCTTGGTTTCCGGATTCACCAGCGTGGGGAGCACCGAGATGTAGGTGCTCTGCATCTTCTTGAGTTCGCGGTACTCGATGACGGCAAAAACAATCGGGTGCGGCGCCTTGAAACTCAGTTCTTCGAGAACGACGGCATCGGTACTGCGCTTCTTGATTTCGGGAAGCCCGAGTGTATCGAAAAGCACGTCGCCCAGCTGCTTTGGCGAGCCGATGTTGAACTCGACTCCCGCCATGTCGCATATTTCCCTTTCGAGTTTTTCTATGCGCTGCTGCAGTTCCTGCTCCAGCGTTTTGAGGGCCGGAACGTCAATCGCGACGCCGACCGTTTCCATCTGGTAGAGCACCTTCAGGAGCGGCATTTCCTGCGCGAAGAAGTACTTCACGTAGTCGAGTTTCTCGAGTTCCTTCTTGAGTGGTTCCCACAGGCGCAGCGTATAGACTGCATCTTCGGCGCCATATTCCGTCGCATCCTTGATGGGCGCGCGGTTGAACGTAATCTGGTTCTTGCCGCGCCCGATGAGGTTCTCTATCGGAATCATCTCGTGCTGCAGGCGTTGCATCACCTGGTTGTCGAGCCCGAGGCCCGATTGTCCCGGAGAAAGCATCCAGGCGGCTATCAGCGTGTCGACGATGTTTGCGTTGTCGATGTCTGCCTGCGGAATCTTGAACGCGCGTGCGAGAACGTGCAAATCGAATTTCGCGTTGTGGAACACGAGCTCGCGCGGCGACTGAATCAATTCCTTGAACCAGGTCGCGACCTTGTTAAAGTCGAAGTTGCCGCCCTTGCTTGCAGGGAGCGGGAACCCGATTTCATCGGTGTGCGCGAGCGGGACATAGTAACCCTTCGCCGGGTCTGCCGAAAGGCAGAGGCCCACGATGTTGCATTGCATCGGATCGAGCCCGTCCGTTTCGGTATCGATGCCCACGGTACTTGCAGCCGCAAATTCAGCCTTCATCTGCTCAAAAACTTCATCGGTATCGACGCAGATGTATGTGGGCAAGTCTTCTACGGGGAAACTTGCGGCAACGGGTTCGCCGTCGCTTACAAAACCCGCCTTGCTCGGGACCTTCTCGAGCAGGCGCAACAAACTATTGATTTCGTGGTCCTTGAACATCTGCGCGAGCGTATCCACGTGCAGGCCGTTGTATTCGAGTGCGTCCAGGTTTCCACTGAATGCACGCTTGGTCTGGAGCGTCACGAGTTCGCGGCTCAGGAATGCCTTCTCGCGGTTGTTCGCGAGGTTGTCGTGCAATCCCTTCTTGGTAATCTTGTCGAGGTTCGCGTACAGGTTGTCCATGTCGCCGTAATCGTTCAGCAACTGGATGGCCGTCTTCGGGCCCACCTTCGGTACGCCGGGGACGTTGTCGCTCGCATCTCCCATGAGCGCGAGGTAGTCGCGTATCTTTTCCGGCGGGAGCCCGTACTTTTCCATCACCTGCTCGGGGCCAAAATCTATTCCATCGGCGCCCTTCGTCAGGTGGAAAAGGTGAATCTTGTCTGTCACGATCTGCGACATGTCTTTGTCTTTACTGAGAATCACGACACTGTCGAATCCCGCCTCGACCGCAGCCACCGCGGTACTTGCCATCACGTCGTCCGCCTCGTAGCCCGGTTCCGAAAGCAGCGGAATTCCGCTAGCCTCGAGACTTTCGCCCAGCAGCGGCATCTGCGCCGCCATCTCTTCGGGCATGGGCCCGCGATTCGCCTTGTAGTCGGGGTAAAGTTCGTGCCTGAAGGTTTTCGTATGTGCCACGTCGCGAGCGATCGCAAAGTGCGTGGGCTTGTGCTTTGCCAAAATGCGGAGCACCGCACCCCAGTAACCGTGCATCATGGAAACGTCTTCGCCTTGGCTGTTCTTGAGCGGGTTTTGCGAGTAGGCGTAAAACATGCGGAACGCAAGCGCGTAGGAGTCGAGCAATAGTAAAGTCTTTTCAGGCATGCTTTGAATGTAGAAATTTGTTATATTCGTGTTTGTAAAACAAGAGGATAAATCATGAAGAACTTTAGCGAAAATATCAAGTACATCGGTGTCGATGACCGCGATTTGGATTTGTTCGAAGGTCAGTATGTGGTGCCCGAGGGCATGGCGTACAATTCCTATGTGATTGTAGACGAAAAGATTGCCGTGACCGATACGGTCGATGCGCACAAGGTGGGCGAGTGGCTTGCCAATTTGGAAGCTGCTCTCGCTGGCCGCAAGCCGGACTACCTGGTGATTCACCACTTGGAACCGGACCATGCCGGTGGCATTGCTGATTTTGTGGCGAAGTACCCGGAGGCGACGCTCGTGGCGTCTGCGAAAGCTTTTTCGCTATTGCCGCAGTTTATGACGCTCCCTGAATCTGTCAAGAAGCAGACCGTGAAGGAAGGCGATACGCTTTCGCTCGGGGCGCACACCTTGCAGTTTATTGGTGCTCCGATGGTGCACTGGCCCGAAGTGCTGTTCAGCTACGAGCAGAGCGAAAAGGTCTTGTTTGCTGCTGATGCGTTCGGCAAGTTCGGCGTGTATGATGCTGACCCAGATGACTGGGCATGCGAAGCCCGCCGCTACTACTTCAACATCGTGGGCAAGTACGGCAACCAGGTGCAGGCGGTGCTCAAGAAGGCGGCGGCACTCGACATCAAGACGATTTGCCCGCTGCACGGCCCGGTGCTCACCGAAAATCTGGGCTACTACATCAACAAGTACAACACCTGGAGCAGCTACGCTCCCGAAGACAAGGGCGTGCTCGTGGCATTCGCCTCTATTTACGGCGGAACCAAGAAGGCTGCCGAAAAACTTGCTGAAAAGTTGACCGCCGCCGGTGTCGAGAAAGTCGTGGTCTCTGACCTTGCCCGTAGCGACATGGCCGAGGTCATTGAAGACGCCTTCCGCTACGATCGCATGGTGGTGGCAGCTCCTACTTATGACGCGGGACTTTTCCCGGTGATGGAAGATTTCCTCAATCACCTGAAGGCGAAGAATTACAGCAACCGCAAGGTTGGCGTTGTCGAAAATGGCACCTGGGCTCCGATGGCCGCCAAGAAGATGACCGAAATCCTCGCCACGCTCAAGAACGTGACACTTGCCGAAACCGTTGTTACGGTGAAGTCCACGCTCAACGCCGAATCCGAAGCGGCGATGGACAAACTCGTTCAAGAACTTGTGTAGGCGCATGTTTTCTCGGGTGCCCGACCTGTTGTAATTGTAAAATAAATTTTTGAGAACATTTTTAGAATGGCGAATTTCTTTGAATTTCGCCATTTTTGTTTGTTTTGCGTTGAAATTCTAGCATTGTACGGCGCGAAAGGCTAGATTTCCTATTGACTTTTTCCTTTTTTGAATATAAATTTTGAGAAAAATTTTGAGAACAATACGGGCGGGTTGCCCGCGGCTCAAAAAAGGATGGATGTTATGGGATGTAATTCGTTAAGGATGTCGCTCTCGGCACTGCTTGTGTGCGGGGCGACGGTTGTCGGTACGGCGACTTCCGCGTTCGCGGTCACCTCGCCGGATTTCCCGATGGCGGGATTTGCCACGCAGAATGGCGGCACCACGGGTGGCAAGGGCTATTCCGAGGTCACGGTGGACAACGTGAGTGACCTTAAGAGCTACGCCAAGGCGGGCAACAAGATTATTTATGTGAAGCCGGGGACGTACATGGGCCCCGTCGAGGTCGGCAGCAACGTGACGATTTACGGTTACCAGGGCGCCATCATCGCGCAGCCCACTTCGGGCAGCGCCATGAAACTGAGCGGCTCGAAGAACGTCATCATCCGCAACCTGAAATTCAAGGGCGTCGGCGCGCACGACGACGATGACGAGGATTGCCTCCAGGTGAATCACGAATCCAAGAATGTGTGGATTGACCACGTGGATGTCTACGACGGTCACGACGGCAACCTGGACATTACCAACGCCTCGGACTACGTGACGATTTCGTGGACCAAGTTCAGCTACACCTCGGCATCGACCGGACACCAGTTCAGCAACTTGATTGGCAACAGCAAGACAAAGACGAGCGACCGCGGACACCTGAACGTGACGATTCACCATACGTGGTGGGCGGACGGCGTGGTGGAACGCATGCCGCGCGTGCGTTTTGGCAAGGTGCATGTGGCGAACAACCTCTTCGACAGCAAGGACGCGAGCTACTGCGTGCGTGCTGCCATCGAGGCGGATATCCGCATCGAAAGGAATGTGTTCATCGGCGTGCAGAAGGCACTTGACCTCTACACGAGCGACGGTGCCATCACTGCGGCGCAGATGATCGAAAATTACGAGGAAAACGTGAAGAAGCCGCAGGCTGGTACGGGCACGGCGTTCAAGCCGAGCTATTCCATGAGCCTTACCGACGTGAACACGCAGGCGAAGGCGTATGCCCTGCGCGATTCAATTAAGTTGTATGCAGGTGCTACTCTCCCGGATCCGGGCCGCAGTCCTGTGGTGACTCCGGCAAGTTCGAGCAGCGCAAAGTCGAGCTCCAGCGTGGCATCGAGTTCTTCCGTGAAGTCGAGCAGCAGTGTCGCAAAGTCCAGTTCGTCGCAGGGTACTGTCGCGGGCGAGGCGAGCCTCACCAAGCATGGCTCGGGCAGCACCACGCAGACTGTTGCTGCGGGCGAATCGATTATGGAATTCTACTACACGATTGCGGGCGCGACGGGTGCCACGGTGACGGGGCTTCCGGATGGCGTGTCGGGTACGCTCAAGGGTTCTGACTTCTACATTTCGGGAACGGTCTCTGCGACGGCTGCGCCGGGTGCATACAAGTTTACCGTAACGACAACGGGTGCTACGACGAATGCCTCGAAGAGCGGGACCATTACCGTGACGGGGAACGGCACGGCGCCTGCATCGAGTTCCTCTGCAAAGTCCAGCAGTAGCGTCACACCGCAGTCGAGCGATAGCGAGACAAGTGTGTCCAGCAGTAGCAACAAGGTCACTGAACCTGCCGAAGTGACGTCCAGCAGCAGCGAGGCTTCCGATGCAATTCGCGGAACGGGTTTTGCCCCGCAGTTCACGGTCTCTACCGCAGGTCGCGTGTTGCAAGTCCAGAATGCAGCGGGCAATACGATGGCGATTTTCGACATGCAGGGCCGCCTGCTCTTGACCAAACGCATAGCGACTTCCGTCGAGTCGGCGCTACTCCCGCATACGGGGACGTTTATACTGAAAATCGGCCCGCGCACCATGCGCGTGAATGCCCGCTAAACGAAAAATTTCTCCTCCAAAATACCGGCGTCCGCGTAACAGCGGGCGCTTTTTATTACATTGTGTAAAAAAGGAGGACTGCTATGAGATGGAGAATTTTTGCCCTGGCTGCATTATTGTGTCTGGCCGCTTGCGGCGATGACGACAGCGATTTTGCGACACGTCCGGACGGGAAAGAATCTTCGTCGAGCGTCGTCTCTTCTTCGAGCGTCACGCCGAAGTCGAGCGATGGCGAGACAAGTGTGTCCAGCAGCAGTTCTGCGAAATCGTCATCGTCGAGTGTTGCTTCAAGTAGCTGTTCTAGCGGTGGCTACGTAAAGCCTTCCACTGTGGTTGTGGGATCTATGACCGACGAACGCGATGGCCAAACCTATAAGACTGTGACCATTGGTACGCAGACGTGGATGGCGGAGAATTTGAACTACGCATACACTGACGTTCCTTATGAATATGAGAAAGTCAAAGAGGTGTCCCCCTCCGATTCTACTAGCTGGTGCTATAATGATTCTGCAGAATATTGTGCTAAGTACGGTCGCCTTTATACGTGGGCAGCCGCGATGGACAGCGTGGGCGAGTGGTCTGCAAACGGCAAGGATTGTGGCTATGGCAAGAGCTGTTCTCCGACTTATCCGGTACGTGGAATTTGTCCCAAGGGTTGGCACTTGCCGGATTTGACGGAATGGAGAACGCTGGCTACCGCAGTTGGACGAGCTGAGAGACTCAGATCTACTAGCGGCTGGGATGGTAGCGGCAACGGCACGGACTCCTATTCCTTCTCGGCGTTGCCTGCCGGCGACAGGGAGTACAATGGGAATTATGTCGGCGAGGGCGGTCGCGTAGACTTTTGGAGTTCTACTGAGAATAGCACGTACAGCACGTACCAGATAAACGTGAGCTACATCGGTACCTCCATGGGCATGGTCACCTACCGCAAGTGCAGCGGATTCTCCGTCCGTTGCGTCAAGGACTAGTTATTGATTAGTTAAACGCCTGCGGCAACGCGTCGATGACATCGCTCGGGAGCATGCTGAATGCTCCCATTTTTGTGCGGGCTATGCGGCCCGCTTTTTGATGCAGTAACGCACCGAGTACGGCGGCTTCTGCAGTTGATAAACCTTGCGCGAGCAGGGCCGCGATGATTCCCGTGAGGACGTCGCCGGAGCCGCCCTTGGCGAGCCCCGAGTTATGTGCTGGAATCACGAATACGCGACCGTCGGGAACGGCGACGAAGGTCGGCGCGCCCTTCAGGAGGATGACCT